>DASRJB010000164.1:0-2892 GCA_035649715.1 Pirellulaceae bacterium | reverse complement strand
CTGTCGTACAGGCACGTTGCCCGGGCGAAGACGGGAAAGCCCATCGCGGTCATCTTCGCCACGTCGCGGACCGCGCCATCGACGATCACCCCCACGCAGCCGCTGCGCTGGGCGGCCGTTGAAAGCAGCTCGCCCCACAGGCCCGACCGCAGTGTGCCGCCGGCCGCCGCGATCAGCACGTCGTCCGGCCGGCAGGAATCGACGGCCACCAGCTCCAGCTCGTACGGCCGCGGATCAGCGTGATACATGTCGGCCCAGAGCGTCGTCTTGCAGCGGCCGACGAGCACGCCGCTGGCCGTGAGCGGGCGCAGCGGCACGCGCGGCGACTGGTGCGTCAGGCCAATCGCATCGAGCGCATCGCAAACGACGGCGCTGTACAAGTGCTGGCGCATTTCGGCGAGCGTGGGCATGGAAGTGCTGGTGGCTAGTGCTGGTGGCTAGTGACGGGGACCCACTAGCCTAGTCACTAGCCACTAGCACTAGCCACTTCCCAGCACTAGCCACTTCCCCGGCCCCTTCCTTTTTGTCTTCTGACAAACGACACTTGGTTCGACCTGACGGGCGACTCTCTGCGGAGTGATGTTCATGAAGACGCGGGCGATTTTCCTGGCGCTGTTGCTGCTGGCCAACCTGGCCGTGGCCGACGATTTGGTGCTGAACAAGGGCGATCACATCTGCCTCGTCGGTAACACCCTGGCCGAGCGGATGCAGTATTTCGGCGGCCTGGAGTCGCGGCTGATCAGCCGCTTTGCCGATCACGACCTCGTGTTTCGCAACCTCGGCTACTCGGCCGACGAGCTGACGGTCCGCCTGCGGTCCCGCGACTTCGGTACGCCGGACCAGTGGCTGGCCGGTGAAGCGCCGATCCCGCAGCCGGAGAAGCTCGACCCCAATGCCCTGGCCCGGCCGAACCGCTTCGAGCTGACGAACACGAAGGCCGACGTGATCTTTGCCTTCTTCGGATACAACGAGTCGTTCGCCGGCGCGGATGGCCTGCCGAAATTCAAGCAGGACCTGGACGCCTGGATCAAGCACACGCTCGGCCAGAAATACAACGGCCGCTCGGCCCCCCGGCTGGTCCTGTTCTCGCCCATCGCCCACCAGAACCTGAAGACGCCCAACCTGCCCACGGGCGAAGAGAACAATGCCCGCCTGAAGCTATACACCGCGGCGATGGCCGAGATCGCCAAGGCCAACGGCGTGCTGTTTGTCGATCTCTTCGCGCCGACGCTGGAGCTGTTCCGCACGTCGCCAGCGCCGCTGACGATCAATGGCATTCACCTGAACGAAGCGGGCGACGCACTGGTGGCCGCGATCATCGAGGACGCCCTGTTTAAGAGCGGACCCAAGCTGAAGCGCGACGCCGCGGCGCTGGAGCGTCTGCGGCTGGCCATCAACGACAAGAATTTCTACTGGTTCCACCGCTACCGCACGACGGACGGCTATTCGACCTACGGCGATCGGGCGTTCTTGAAGTTTACCGCCGGGCAGTCGAACTATGAGGTCGTGCAGCGCGAGCTGGAAGTGCTGGACATCGAAACGGCCAACCGCGATCGCGGCGTGTGGTCCGTCGCCCGCGGCGGCGAATACAAGCCGGCCGATGACAACCTGCCGCCGTTCATCCCCGTCGTGACCAACAAGCCCGGCCCGCTCCCCGGCGGCAAGCACCTCTTCCTGGAGGGCGAAGCCGCGATCGACAAGATGACGGTGCATCCGGGCATGAAGGTCAACCTGTTCGCCTCGGAAGAGCAGTTCCCTGAATTGGCCAGCCCCGTGCAGATGGCCTTCGACACCAAGGGCCGCTTGTGGGTCGCTGCCTGGCCGACCTATCCGCACTGGAAGCCGACGACGCCGATGAACGACAAGCTGCTGATCTTCGAGGACACGAACCGCGACGGCCGGGCCGACAAGGTCAAGGTCTTTGCCGGCGATCTCCACAATCCCACGGGCTTCGAATTCTGGAACGGCGGCGTGATCGTGGCGATGGCCCCCAACCTGCTCTTCCTGAAAGACACCGACGGCGACGACCAGGCCGATCAGCGGACGATGCTGCTGCACGGCCTGGACACGGCCGACACGCATCACACCTCCAACAGCTTCACGCTCGATCCCGGCGGGGCGCTCTATTTCCAGGAAGGCACGTTTCACCACACGCAGGTCGAAACGGCGTGGGGACCGCCGCGGCGCGTGGCCAACGGGGCCGTCTTCCGCTACGAGCCACGGGCCCAGAAGTTCGACGTCTACGTCTCGCACGGCTTCGCCAACCCGCACGGCCACGTCTTCGACCGCTGGGGGCAGGACATCGTCGTGGACGGCACGGGAGCGGTCCCCTATCACGGCGCGCTTTTCTCAGGGCATGTCGATTTTCCGAACAAGCACCCCAAGCCGCCGCAGGTCTATCAGCAGCGGATGCGACCCTGTTCCGGCCTGGAAATCCTCAGCAGCCGGCACTTTCCCGAGGAGATGCAGGGCGACTTGCTGGTGCCCAACGTGATCGGCGATCAGGGCATCCTGCGCTACAAGGTGCTCGACAAGGACGCCAGTTTCACGGCGGTCGAGCAGCAGCCGATCGTTCTCTCCAGCGATCCGAACTTCCGCCCGGCGGACGTCGAGCTGGGGCCGGATGGGGCGATCTACTTCACCGACTGGCACAACCCGATCATCGGCCACATGCAGCACAACTTGCGGGATCCCAACCGTAACAAAACCTATGGCCGCGTCTATCGCGTGACCTACGAAGGCCGGCCGCTGCTTACGCCCGCCAAGATCGCGGGCGAGCCGGTTGCGAAGCTGCTCGACCTGCTCAAAGAGCCAGAGGACCGCACGCGGTACCGCGCCCGCATCGAGCTGAGCGGCCGGCCCACGGGCGAAGTGCTCGCGGCAACGAAGAGC
>DASRJB010000163.1:0-8286 GCA_035649715.1 Pirellulaceae bacterium | reverse complement strand
GGCCGTCCGCACGTTCGGCCAGGCCCAGGGCACCTTCGTTCCGCTCCAGTTCGACGAGCGGTTCTTCGCCCTGCGGAGCAACCTCCAGGGCTCGGTCAGCTCGCCGGTGGAGATCGCCGACGACCTCACCGCCCTGCGGCTGGGCATCAACCAGCGATGGCAGACCAAACGCGGCCTGCCCGGCCAGCAGCGGATCATCGACTGGATCGTGCTCGACGTGCAGGCGGTGCTCTTTCCCGACTCGGCCCGCGACAACTTCGGGGCCGCGGTGGGCCTGGTCGATTACGACTTCCAATGGCACGTCGGCGACCGGCTGACGCTGCTCTCCGACGGCTTCTACGACGGCTACGACCAGGGCCTCCGCCAGGCGACCGTCGGGGCGCTGATCAGCCGGCCGGAATACGGCAACGTCTATCTCGGCTTCCGCTCGACCGAAGGCCCGATCAGCTCGAACATCGCCACCGGCTCGCTGAGCTATCGCATGAGCGAGAAATGGATCGCCACGGCCGGCGCGATGTGGGATTTCGGCTCGACGGGCAACATCGGCCAGAACTTCGCCCTCACGCGGATCGGCGAATCGTTCCTGATTCGCCTGGGATTCAACTTCGACGCCAGCCGCAACAACATCGGGGCCACCTTCGGCATCGAGCCCCGCTTCCTGCCCAACGCCCGCCTCGGCCGCGTCGGCGGCGTGCAGATCCCGCCGGCCGGAGCGCTGGGGCTGGAGTAGCCTTCACTCCCCGCGCAGTGCTCCGACGAGCGGCGCATGCAACGTCGCCCGCACGGCGATCAAGCCGGTGGAGATGCCGACGACGAGCACGACGCCGAGCATGAGCGCCAAGTCGATCAGCGGCACCCTCGCGCCGCCGAAGAGCATTTGCGGCAGGACGGCGACCAGCGCGGCGATCGTGCCCAGCAACAGGCCGCCAAGAAGCAGCAGCAGATTCTCAAGTAAGACCATCTGGCCCAGGCGGCGGCGGCGAAAGCCGGCGGCCCGCAAGAGCGCCAGCTCCTTGCGGCGCTCGAAGACGCTGCGGAGCTGCACCGCAGCCAGGCCAAACGTCCCCAGCACCAGGCCCAGCGCTCCCAAGCTCTGAAACGTGCTGATGTAGGTGTTCTGCACAGCGAGGAGGTCCGTCAGCCGCTCGCGGGCGCTGGTGGCATCGAATCCCTGGTCGCTGAGCTGGTCCTCCAGGACCCCGGCAACATCGGCTGCCTTGCCTGCCGGCGTACGGATGAGGAAATAGCGATAGCCGCTAATCTGCGGAAAGAGCCGCTCGAAGTCGGCCTCGCCGATCAGCAGGCTCCCTTGCAGCACACTGTTGGCCAGCAGACCGGCCACTCGGAAGGTCACCTTCGTGCCGTCGTCATAGGTCACGTCGAACGTCTCGCCGATGCCGCGATAGAGCCGCAGGCTGTACATCGCCGTGTTCTGGTCCAGCACGACCGGCACCGGCTCTTTGGGCGGTGTCGGCGTCGCCAGCAGCCGCCAGGGATTGGCCTTTTCGGCCTCGGACTTCGCCGCGCTGGCGCTCCAGGCAAAGCGCGCCGGCAGTTTCGAATCGTTGAAATACTCGATCACCTGCGGCGTGACGCCCAGAATCTGCGGCTGCGACGGCTGATACAAGTTGCGGCAGCTGGCGTCGTCGCCGGCCTTCAGCCGCAGCGAGAGGATCGTGCAGCCGGCGACGTTGGCCGTCTTGCCGGCCAGCAGCTGCCGCCGGCCCTCGTCGGAATTGAGGTCCTCATAGATCGGCTGCGAGCTTTGGGCCAGGAGGTCGAAGCCGCCGACGCCAGTGTCCGTCGGGCTCATGCGAAAGGCGCTGACCGCTACGATCAGAAACGCGGCGAAGGCCATCAGGGCGATCGTCGCCGCACTGCGGCCGACGTTGCGGCTGGCGTTGCGAAAGGCCAGCCGGGCCAGGGCCGCGCCGCCTATGAGCGTGCTGCGGCCGCCGGCCGAGCGAAGCTGGGCCACCGTGAAAAGCAGCAGCGCCGTAAGCAGCGCC
Source organism: Pirellulaceae bacterium (assembly GCA_035649715.1). Classification (GTDB taxonomy): domain Bacteria; phylum Planctomycetota; class Planctomycetia; order Pirellulales; family Pirellulaceae; genus CAYLLN01. Next base: position 6,277 of record DASRJB010000163.1, on the reverse strand, counting down.
GCGCCCGCGCCCATGAATGCTCCGGCCTGGGCCTCGCCGCCAAGCGTGGCGGCATAGAAGGCCAGGCCGACGGCGGCGAGGAAGAGGACGGCGGCGGCGGCCTGAATGCGGAATGCGGAGCGCGGAGTGCGAAGTGCCGGCGATTCGTTTTTCGCGCTGGGAACTATTTCGCCCGCCAGCAGGCTCCTCACCACGGCGTTCTTTACTCGCCCCAGGCTGAACCAGATCGTGACGAGCGACACGATCAAACCCGCCGCGAACCCGACGGTCGCGCTCAGCAGCGTGACGTGCAGCAAGAGGAACGGCGAGGCAATCGCCCCGACCCACCAGGTGCGGAGGCCCACGATCATCAGCCAGGCGTAGCCGATGCCGCCCAGCACGCCCAGCGCCGCTCCGATGGCGGCCACCACGCTGCCCTCCAGGAGCAGCAGCCGGCGGACTTGCGGCCGCGACCAGCCCAGCGCCAGCAAGAGGCCGATCTCGCTGGCCCGCTGCTCGACACCCAGGCGGAACAGCAGCCAGACCAGCATCAGGGCGGCCGCGATGATGAACATGCTGAGGAGCAGGAACAGCACGTCGAAGGGCGTCGTCCCGGCGGACGCGACCAGGCTCTGCCGCTTGATCGGGTTGAAGTCGAGCCCCAGCCGCTCGCGGCTTTGGCCGACTTCGGCCAGGAATTGCTTCTCGAGCGATTCCACGCTGACGCCCGAGTTTGCGGGAATGCGGAAGCTCGTCACGCTGCCGAAGCGGCTTCCCCACAGCCGCTGGCCGGTCCGCAGCGAGACGTAGGCCTTGGGCGTCGTGCGGTGATTCTCCCAATACTCGTCGTCCTGCGGGCGAATTCGCCCCCGCTCGAATGGAAATGGCGGATCCCAATTCGCAATCGACGCCTGGTCGGTGATCCCCTTCACTTCCGGCGTCAGATCCGGATCGTTCGCCGGCGTCGGCGGCTGCTCGTAGACGGCGGGCGTGCGGCGCGTGAACGGGCTGGCGGGTTCCGTCAGCGGCACGATCGCCGCCACGCGAAACTCGGCCGAGCTTTCGCGCTCCGCCCCGTGGACCGTCTCCGGGTCGAAATAGGTCACGCGAATCTTGTCGCCGACCTTGGCCTGCTGGTCCTCCGCCGCCCAGCTGGTCAGCACGATCTCGTCGTCTGCCAGCGGCGGCAGGGGTTTTCCATCGGCGTCTACAAGCGGCCCGCCCGGCGCGGGATCGATCGCGGTAATCGTCGAGTAGGGAATGCGCGCCTTGTCGTCCGCCGCGCCATCCGTGAGCTTTTGAATGCTGTTCGCCAGGTACGTCAAGAGCGGCTGCGGACGCTCCGCCGCGAAGGCTCGTTGAACCGCCCTCTCCGTGGCGGTGTCGAGCAGCATCCGGTCGCTCGTCAGGCTGTAGTACTCGTAGATGGTCCGGGCCGCCTGGCCTTCGCCGAACGTCATCTTCACGTGCTTGAGGGCCAGGCCATCGTCGGTCAGCCGCGGCGTGAGCAGCTGCGCCAGCTCGCCGCTGGCCGCAGGTGGCGCGGGAACATCGGCATTCAATCCACCGACGAAGATCGTATTGGCTTTTCCCGCTACGTCGAGTGCACCCTGCATGGCGGCGAGCGAGACAAATGCACTCCGCGGCGCGAGTTGGCTCGGCTGCAGGCTGAACCGGCCCAGGCCTTCCGCCGGGATGATCTCGCTGACTGTCAGCTCCGGCAGCGAGGCAACTTGTCCGCTGCGGCGGCCGAGCGGGCTGTCGGCCGGCACCTGGTCGGCCTTGCCGAACCGCAACACAAGCGAATCGCCGACCTTCACATTCAATTCGCTCGCCAATGGTGCGTTGAGAATCACCTCGCCGTCCGCGGGCGACTGCTTCGGCCGCGAGTGGCCCACGCTCAAGTCCCAGAACGCCGGCTCGACACCGAGGACTTGCACGTTCGCCGCCAGCCGCCGCTTTTCGCCCGCGGATTCGGCGGTCGCGCTGGGAAACAGGATCGCCGGCGTCGCCGAGGCAAAGTGCTCCTTGAATTTCGGCTGCGAAGCCAGTTCGCCGGCCAGCTCCTGCCGCAGGAAGCGATCGACCACCAGAACTTCATCGATCCGGCCGAGCCGGTCGAGCGCCAGCCGCCGCAGGCTATAGCGCACCGAATCGCCGACGGCCAGCGCGCCGGTCAGCACCGCCGTCGCGGCCAAAACGCCGAGCGCCACGGCGACGTGGATTCGCCAGTGATAGCGCAGGCTGCCCGTGATGACGCGGAGCAAAGTCATATCAGGCATCTCGCAGCCGACCGTCGTCCAGTTCCAGCCGCCGCTCGAACCGTTGGGCCAGCTCCAGGCTGTGCGTGACGACCAGCAGCATGGCCTGTTCCTGCCGCGGCAATTCCGCGAGCAGCTCGCCGATCGCAGCGGCGCTCTTGCGGTCGAGGTTGCCCGTAGGCTCGTCGGCCAGCAGCAGCGCCGGCTTGAGGAGCAGGGCCCGCGCGACGCCGACCCGCTGCCGTTCGCCGCCGGACAGCTCCGCCGGGCGGTGCTCCAGCCGCTCGGCCAGACCGACCCGCGCCAGCAGGTCGCGGGCCCGCTCCACGGTCGCCGGCGGCGGCGTTCCTGCGGCCAGGGCCGGCACGAGCACGTTCTCCAGCACGGTGAGCTGCGGCAGCAGGTAATGATCCTGAAACACGAAGCCGATGTTGCAGTTGCGGAAGTCGGCCAGCTCGGCCTCGCGCATCGAGAACGGGTCGGTGCCATTTAGTCGTACGCTGCCGGTGCTGGGCGAATCGAGCGTGCCGATGATGAACAGCAGCGTGCTCTTGCCCGAGCCGCTGGGTCCGAGGATCGCCGCGTTCTGTCCCGCCGCAAGTGTGAGCGAGGCATCGCGGAGCACGACCAGCGGCTCGCCTCGCGTCGGAAACGACTTGCTCACGTGCTCGACGATCAGTTCCGGCATGGACAGCTCGCGAGAGGGCGGCTCACGTCATCACGGCCTGCAGCTTCGACTCGAGACCTTGCACCTGGTCCCGCAGCCGCAGCACCTCGGCCCGCAATTCGGCGACCTCGACCGTCAACTCGGCCAGCTGATCGGCCGTCGGGACGGCGGGTGCCGCGGCGGGCGCTGGCCGCTCGCGGATCGCCGGCGGATCGTCCGACGAGCCCGCGGGCGGGACGTAGTTGGCGAACTGCGTTTTGATCTCCGCGAGCTCGCGCTCCTTGTAGAGGTGGTGGCTGACGACTTGCCCGCGGCCGGGAGCGGTCAGCTCGACCATCAGGCCCCGCTTCACGAGCGAATCGACGACCGGCTTGAGTGTCGCGAGGTCGGCAATTGGTTCCATCCGCGCGGCCCGCCCGCGCAGCTCGCCCAGCGTCTGCTCGCCGCGCAGCAGCAGCTCGGTCATCACGGCCAGTTCCGTCTTTTCCACGCCCAGCCACTCGTAGGCGTGATGCCGGTACTTGGCCACGCGGCCGCTCCCCTGCACTTCGGTCACCGCGCCGAGGCCCCGCAGCTCGTCCAGCGTCTGCTCGACGTCCTCCGCCGACAGGTTCATCTGCGGCTCGCGGTTGCTCTTCTGGTTGCAGCCGGCGATCAGTCCGTTGATCGTCATTGGATAGGCGTCGGGCGTCGTCTTGGCCTTTTCGACCAGCACGCCAAACACCCGCCGCTGCCGCGCGGTGAGGGGCTGCCACTTGGGACCAGCGGGCGATTCGGACGCGGGCGATGATTCAGAGGACATGCTTGGCGGCGGCTTGTTTCCACAGTGGGCAACCAACTACAACGAATTACACCAACTCCCCGTAGCGAAGGAAACCTCCCATGCCCGCCGATCGCCCGCTTGCCGGCCGCCGCATTCTCGTGTTCGTGGGTGACATCTACGAGGACCTGGAGCTGTGGTACCCCAAGCTCCGGTTGATCGAGGCCGGGGCAGACGTCGTCGTCGCCGGCGAGCGCTCGCGGCACAAGTACGCCGGAAAAAACGGCTATCCTTGCGTCAGCGACGCGGCGATCGCCGAGCAGCGGGCCAAGGACTTTGACGGCGTCGTCGTGCCTGGCGGTTTCATGCCCGACAAACTCCGCCGCGAAAACGATGTCCTGCAGCTCGTCCGAGATTTCGCCGCGGGCGGCAAGCTCGTCGCCGCCATCTGCCACGGCGGCTGGATTCCGATTTCCGCGGGCGTCTATCGCGGCGTCCGCGTCACCGGCTCGCCGGGAATCAAGGACGACCTGATCAACGCCGGCGCACTCTGGGAAGACGCCTCCGTCGTCATCGACCGCCACTTTGTCAGCAGCCGCAAGCCCGACGACCTGCCCGACTTCTGCCGCGGCATCCTGCAAGTTCTGGCTCATTCCTGAAATCAGCCCAGCAGCGCGACGGCGAGCGCCGCCAGATAACCGGCGGCGATCGACAGCTTGATCCACACCAGCCGCCGCTCAAACGCGCAGCGGCTGGCCCTCTCCATCGCACCGCGGAGGAACCGCAGCCGGTCGGGCAAGGACGGATGCAGCCACTGGCCCAGGCGGCTCTCGCGGCTGCGGCCGATGAGCAGCACCAGGGCGCGGCCAAAATCGGCGGCCCGCAGCGAATCAAATTGCCCATCGTCGGCCAGGCAGGCCGCCAGGTCGGCTTCGTGCTCCAAAAGCCGCGAGTACCAGCCCACGACGATCACGGCATACGCCAGCATGCAGACGGGCAGCATGACGGCGGTCACTAGCGGCGCGGGCCAGCCGGCCGCGACCATCGCATAGTGCAGCGCCGCATCGAGGTGCGGCCAGACTTGATTGATCGCCAGCCACCAGGCCAGCGGCAATGCCAAGAGCGCTAGCCGCAGCGGCAAGTGCCAGCGCTGCAGGTGCGCCAGCTCGTGGCGCAGGACGGCGACGATCTCGGCAGTTTTCAGCCGCGCGAGGAGCGCGTCGGTCAGCAGCACGTACCGCAGCCACCGCGACAGACCGACGACCGCTGCGTTGGCCATGTAACCGTCGGTATGCCACACCAGGATCTCCCGCACCAGGCAGCGCTCGCGGCGGCAGATAGCCTCCAGCTCGTCGCGCAGCGGGCCGACCGGCAGCGGAGTCGTCCGCCACACGCGCCGCACCGCCAGCGGCATGAGCAGCAGCATGGTCGCCAAGAGCGGCAGCGCGAACCACCAGGCTGCGTCCGGCCGCGCCCTGGTCAGATTGAACATGCCCAGCAGCTCGAATGCGCCGACGACCGCCAGCGCCGGCAGCAAAACCAGCCCCAAGTGATGCCGCACGTGCAGCCACAGGTAGCGGCCGAGCTGCGCCGGCGGCGGCTCCAGCTCGCGAGCGCGGAACGCGGCTACCTGCGCCGCGCGGTCGAGCCGATAAAGGCCGGCCCACACGAGCAGCAGCGGCGCGATCACTGGCGTCAGAATCGCCAGCTCATCAAGCAGTGGCCAGCCGGCCAGCTGCCAGTTGCCGCGCACGATCCGCGGCCACTGCGCGATGAACAGCACGATCAGCACGGCCGACATCCACAGGCCGACGACGATCGACTGCAATCGCGCGATCGAGCGCTCGCTGCGATCCAACGCTGCGACGTCCAATGCCAGCCGCTGCCCGCCGAGGAAAGCCGCCAGCGGCGCGACGAGGGTGACGGCCGCAATCGCCAGCAAGCGCCAGCCGAGGCCCTCCACCGGACCGCCGCCGGACTCGGCTGCCGCGAGTGCCGCCAGCACCGCCGCCAGTATGGCCAGTTGCATTTTTTCGCCTGGTAACAGAACAGCCCGCCTTACGCTCAGACTAGTCAGCCCCTCCGCAGGCGGCAAACGCCTGCTGGCAAGCTACTGCTTGCGCGGGCCGATTTTTCGGGTCGTAACGATCGGCCGATCAAGCTGCGAAGGGTGTGGGCCGATACTTGTCTCCTATCCACGTGCTCGCCGCGGGAAGCCGGCTGCCATGCTCGACGTAAACGTTTATTACTGCTGGTCTTGCGATGCTCACCGCAGGGTCGTCTCCAACCCCGGAAAACCCGCCCAGTGCCCCCGCTGCGGACGCACCTTGCCGGAAGACGCCAGGCTGCCGGTGCGAATCTTCCAGGTCGCTTCCCAGCCCACGACGACCTCCCCCGCGCCCATCCGCCCGCGGCTGGCGGCTTCGGCTTGATGCGCGCATACCGCGATGTTTTCTCGGCGGCGCGATTTTCGCCGCAAGTCGTTCAGCAAGAGTGGTTTGCGACGCGCATTGCGCATCCGCGATTATGCGCATTATGCGCGCCGGCGACATTCGACCGTCCGCCTGAGATTGGATATGCGCGCATAACGCCAACGATTTCTTTTCGCTC
>DASRJB010000162.1:0-25119 GCA_035649715.1 Pirellulaceae bacterium | reverse complement strand
CCCGCGCCGGCCATTCCGGCCGCGGACCCGTTTGGTACACCTGTGCCGGCTCCGGCACCTGCTCCGGCGCCCGCGCCTGCCCCAGCTCCGGCTCCAGCACCGGCCGCTGACCCATTAGGAACTCCAGCACCGGCCCCGGCCCCCACCCCGGCACCGGCCCCAGCGCCCGCTCCGGCGCCCGCCGCGGATCCGTTTGGAACTCCTGCGCCAGCGCCTGCCCCGGCACCCGCGCCTGCTCCGGCTCCGGCGCCCGCCCCTGCTGACCCGTTTGGTACACCGCCAGCGCCGGCCCCTGCACCCGCGCCGGCTCCAGCGCCAGCCGATCCGTTTGGAACTCCGCCGGCTCCCGCGCCAGCACCAGCACCCGCGCCAGCACCAGCTCCAGCGCCCGCACCGGCGCCTGCTGCGGATCCATTTGGAGCGCCTCCTGCGCCTGCACCGGCACCGGCGCCGGCTCCAGCACCTGCACCAGCGGATCCATTTGGAACACCGCCAGCGCCTGCCCCGGCTCCCGCGCCTGCACCCGCGCCGGCCGATCCGTTTGGTACACCTCCAGCGCCGGCTGCCGCACCAGCACCGGCCCCCGCGCCGGCACCTGCAGCACCGGCTGCTGACCCGTTCGCCGAGCCGCCCAAGCCAGCGACTCCAGCGCCAGCTCCTGCAGCGCCCGCGCCGAAGCCCGCGGCTCCGGCCGATGACCCGTTCGCTGAGCCGCCGAAGCCAGCGCCGGCCCCTGCTCCAGCGCCCGCTCCGGCTGCCCCTGCTCCGGCTCCCGCGCCGGCACCAGCGCCAGCGCCCGCGCCCGCTCCTGCACCGCCAGCCGACGATCCGTTTGCGGAGCCGCCGAAGCCGAAGGCTCCCGCTGCTCCAGCGCCCGCGCCGGCTCCAGCGCCGGCTGCTCCGGCGGATGACCCGTTTGCCGAGCCGCCCAAACCCGCAGCGCCGGCTCCCGCGCCCGCGCCTGCTCCGTAAGACCATTGACCGATCCCGCCTGCCGCGGCCCATCGCCCGCCTGCCGCGGCACGAAGAATGAAACTCGACCGCCCTGCGGCTGATCGCAGCTTCAGGGCGGTCCAACGTTTGAAGGAGATGCCATGCTCCGCCCGCTGGCCCTCACAATTCTCGTCTCAGCCTATGCGCTTGCCGGCCCGGCGAGCGCCGCGCCCAACATCGCCAGCGCCAGCCCGCGCGGGCTGCAGATCGGCCAGCCGACGACGCTGCTCATCACCGGCAGCGACTTGCCCGCCGACGCCCGCGTGCTGATCGCCGGCAAAATCGCCGGCCAGACGATTAAGCCGGGAGCGAAGAGCGACCGCGTCGAGATCGAAGTCACGCTCGACCCCGCAACGTCGCCCGGCCTGTACCCGATCCGTGTGGCCGGCAGCGGCGGCATCTCGAATCCGATCGTTATCGGCGTCGATCGCTTGCCGCAAGTCGCCTTCGAGACCGAGCCCAAGACTTTACCCATCGCCCTGCACGGCGCCGTCGGCGCGGCGCAGGTCCTGAAGATGACGCTGGCCGGCAAAAAGGGCCAGCGGCTGGTGCTGGACGTCGAGGCCCAGCGGCTGGGCGCGGGGCTGAAGCCGGTGCTGCGGCTGTACGACGCCCGCGGGACGCAGATCGCCTGGAGCCCGCCGCGGGCGATCATTGGCGGCGACGCCCGTGTCGAGGCCCTGCTGGCCGCCGATGCGCAGTACACCGTCGAATTGCACGACCAGCTCTACCGGCCTGCCGGCCCGGGATATTTCCGCCTGAAGATCGGCGACCTGCAGTTCGCCGACCTCGCCCTGCCGCTGGGGGCGACGACGGGCAGCAAGCAGGCCGTGCGGTTTGCCTCGTCGAACATTCCGGACGTCGTCGAGTTGGACCTGACCGCTAACCCGGCACCCGGCGAAACAGCATCGCTGCTGCCGGCGGCTGAACGATATAGCGGCGCGGCCCCGCGAATCGCCGTCAGCGATTTTCCCGAGCTGGTCGAGAATCCTGCCGCGGGCGGCCAGCTCCAGGAGTTGCCGGCCGCGCCCGTCGCGATCAGCGGCCTGTTGTCGGCGGCCAACGAGGAAGACAGGTTCCTGCTCAACGTGACGCCGGGCCAGAAGCTGCGCGTCGAGGTGACGGCGCGGCGGTTTGGCTCGCCGCTCGATGCGGTGCTGTCGATTCGCAACGAGCAAGGCGGCTCGCTCGCCTCGGGCGACGACCGGCCGGGCAGCAGCGACCCGATGGTCGAGTACACGGTGCCCGCGGGCGTCAATCGCATCGTGCTGGCGATCAAGGACCTGCTCGGCCGCGGCGGCAGCGACTTCGTCTATCGCATGGTGGCGGCCGATACGAGCCGGCCCGATTTCTCGCTCTCGCTGGCCACCGACCGGATCAACGTCCCCTCCGGCGGCACTCAGGTCATTCCCATCCAGGTCACGCGCACGAACTACGCCGGCCCCATCGCGCTGTCGCTGGAAGGGCAGCCGGCGGAGCTGCAGTTGCAGGGGAGCGTCATTCCGGCCGGTGCGACCATCGGCCTGCTGACGCTGAGCGCCGCGCCAGGCTCACCGCAGGCCACGCTTTCGCGGCTGATTGGGCAGTCGGCCAGCCAAACGCCGCCCGTCCGCCGGGCTGCGACCTTTGGTGACTTCCCCGGCGCGAAGTATCAGCCGCGAGTGAAGACCGAGCTGGGCCTGGCGATTACGCAGCCCGCGCCGCTGGGCCTTGTCTGGCTGCCGGGGGACAACGATCAGCTCTTTCTGGGCGGCAAGCTGCCGGCCCGCGTGCAATTGACCCGCGCCGAAGGCACGAAGGGCAAGACGCGGCTGAAGCTGCTGACCACGCAGCCGACGCCCAAGAAGACCGTGAAGGAGAATAACCAGGACAAGGTCGTCGATGACCTCGACCGCGCGCTGCGGCTGGAAGGGGACGCGACGTTTGCCGACGACCAAAAGGACGTGACGGCCCAGATTCTGGTGCCGGGCGACCTGCCGCGGCAGCCGTGGGACCTGGTGCTGGTCGCGGAGCTGCTTTCCGCCGACGGCAAGACTGTCGTGGCTTCGATCGCCGCGCCGGTGCGGACGCTGTCGCCGGTCGCGCCGTTTACGCTGGCGCTGACCGGGCCGAATGCTGCCGAGGGCAAGGCGGGCGCGGGGGAGCCGGGCAAGCTGGTCGGCAAGATCGAGCGGTCGCCGGGCTACACGCAGTCCGTCGTGGTGACGCTCGACGGGCTGCCCAAGGGCTATTCCGCGCCGCAGGTCATCGTGCCGGCGGACAAGAGCGAGTTCGAGCTGCCGCTGACGTTCGCCTTCGGCAGCAAGGCCGGCGAGCTGAAGGGGGCCAAGCTGGTGGGGATCGCCGCGCCGGTGGTCGCGACCTCGGTGCGGAGCAACACGCTGGACGTGGCGATCAATGTGGTGGCGGGCGAAAAGCCGGCCGCGGAGCCGCCCAAGGAGATTTTCGAGGACGACGAGAAGTTCGCAGCGCTCTTGACCGAGGGCGAGGGCCGGGCGATTCCCGACCAGCGCGACAAGTACAGCGGCACGTACAGCCTCCGCATCACGGGCGATCAGAAGTTCAACCCGAACCTGCCGAACCTGGGCATGAAGATTCGCGAGAACCCCGGCCCGGGCGAGTACCGCTACATCCGCTTCGCCTGGAAGAAGGCCGGCGGCAATTCGATCTGCCTGCAGCTCAACCACGACGGCACCTGGGGGCCCGGCGGGACCGGCCGCGAAGGGGCGAAGTTCCGCTACCACGCCGGCCCCGGCGGCGAGTGCTACGGCGCGTCGCTGACGATCGACGAGAAGTTGCCCGCCCCGCGGTTCGTCGTCGTCACCCGCGACCTGTTTGCCGACTTTGGCGAGTTCACCCTCACCGGCCTCGCCTTCTCGCCCGTCGATGGCCAGGCCGCCCTCTTCGACCACCTCTACCTCGCCCGGCAGCCGGAGGACTTTTCGCTGCTGAAGGTGGAGAAGCAGTAGTTGTGATGGGCTTGGGGAATTTCGTAGGGTGGGTCGAGGCCGCCGCGGCCGATGACCCACCTGGTGAATGCCAACTTCCGCGTGGGTCTGCGCTCGCGGACTCGCTTGACCCACCCTACGGTGACTTCGGCGAGTTCACGCTCACCGGCCTGCTCGCCCGTCGACGGCCAGGCCGCCCTCTTCGACCACCTCTACCTCGCCCGCCAGCCCGAGGATTTTTCGCTGCTGAGGGTGGAGAGGCAGTAGCTGCGGACCAACGCTTACTGACCGGTCCGCTGCAGCGTTAAGTTCGGTCGCCGCGCCAGAGGTGTGCCTGCCACGCTGGCCAAAGCGACATGACTTCTTTTAGCAGCCATCCACCAACGGTTACGGAACGCTCGTGCGAGGCGTACACGATCCAGTCCATTTCGCCCGACGACCAGTACCCTTCGGCCCCGTCGTAATGCGGATCAAACAGCGCGACGGCCAGTTCGTACTCCGGCCCGAATTCTCGCAGCTCCCAGACGCGCTCGATCCTGCGATCCGACAAGATGCCTCGCAGGCATTCTGGCGGCGCGGCTTTGTCGAATGCAGAGGCGTCGAAGGCCTCCACGCCGGGCAGCGTGCACTCTCCTAGCGGATACCAGCAACCTGCACCGATCCCCCAGCGCTTCCGAAGCCGCGACCAAAGCGACTCCGATTCATCCGCTGCCAGGACACGGCGAAATGGGAGCGGCTCGACTCCATACAGATCCGCAGGTGACAGCCTTGCGACGTAACTGCAAAACGCCGCGCGCTCCTCTTCGGTCGCGCGCTGGTCGATCGCCCCGATAGGCTTCAGCGTGAATTCATCGTTCGCCGTTTCACCCGCGCGGAGCACTTGCGATTTGACAGCCTCGAAGTCACTCAGCTCACCAGCGTCGATTCGTTCAAGTTCAACCCTGATGGCATTGAGGACGTTGTAACGGGGAAACGTGGCCAGCGCTTCAGAGGTGTAATGGTAGCGGTCGTGCCCGCGATCTCGTCCGTGGCGGACGATCTCGGCATAGCGCTCCGCCCAGCACGCATATCGCTCCAGGCAGTACCGACGAGCGGCGGTATGTATAGCCAAACTCGCTTCCACACCTCACCTCCCGCAATCGAATGCTGGGGAACGAATAAGTTGAAGCCGCCCGCCAGCGCTAGCCCCCAGCCATCTCGTCGTTGTGCGCGATGTACTCGCCGTAATTCTGGTACCTCTCCCGGTGCAAGAGATAGTCCCGATAGCCGCGAAAGTGAAAGCCGCAGTCGCGAATCAGATTCGCGTAGGTCTCATGCATATCCTCCTGTGCGACGAGGCCACAGAACTCTTGCAGCTCACGTTCAAGCTCCAGGCATTGTTCTGGCGATGCGCCGTCCATGCCGTAAAGGACGCCCGCCGGAAGTTCGTGGAGGGAATAGCGCAACCGGTCAGCAATGCTCTTGATCAGACGGACACGAGCGCGCCGATCACCCGGATCATGCCGAAGCGCTGCCCACAGCATGCCCAGCTCTGTGGACTCTTCCGGTGGAAGCTGCTGCCGGCATGCCGGAGATCGATATATGTTCTGGCATAGGCCGGCGAGCCAGCGGGCGCTTCCTGGCAGACGTGCCTGATAGCCGGCCAGCAGCGCAGGAAACACAGCCCGCTCAAACAGCGGCTGGCGGATGTAGAAGTCCAGGCCGTGGTCTACAACCTGCTCGGCAAGCGATCTCGCCCACGGAAACCAGTCGGCCGGCGGCGAAGTCGCAAGGGAATCAAGAAACGCCTTAAGGGATTGCAGCATTTCCGCGCGCGGGCCGCGACGCTCCGCCGCTTCATAGGCCTCCCATACCTTGCGTTGGTCGTCGGTGAGCATCGCAACCACGAGGGTTATTTGTTGCTCGGGCAGCTCAAAGCGGACTCCCTACATTGCCCGCCCCGCAGGAGATTCAAGCCGGTCTATCGCACCGCGAGCGATGCCTAATCCCTAAGCCGGCTTCAACTGCTCGAATTCAGCGGCGACTTGCTTCAGCTTGCCGGTCTTGTGGTCCCACCGGTAGACTGCGTCCGCGTAGCGACCGGCTTCGGCGTCGGCCATGAAAACCAGCTTGTCGCCGCCGCTATTGTGGCCGATGGCTACGGCATCCGGGGGGAATTCGGGGCACTGGCGAGCTTCGGCGGTCTCGCGGACGATGTCGTTGTAAGTTCGCTCGAGGCGCTTTTTGTCGCTGTCATCGAAGATCGGGTACAAAGACCATTTATCTCTTGCCGCGGCGACAGCTCCGCCGTTGTCGCCGCACATCCTGGCGACGTACCCCAGCGGCAGCTTCCGACTCAACTTCGTCTCGGTGCGTTTCACCAGCTCGACGTCGAGTGATGATGCCGTCGATGCAGCATTGCAATGGTCGGCGAATTCGGATTGTTTCCAATCCCGGACACCCTGCTGCTGAGCCTGTTTCGGACCGGCGAGCAACAACCCGCTGGCCAGCAGCAGGCTGATCAGCGTGAGCGACCAGTAAGGAAGGGTAATCTGCTGCACAGTGTTGCCGCCGCGCGTGCCACCTTGGGCCAGGCCGAAGCCGCCGTGCCGCCACCAGCCGCCGAGGTTCGGCTCACGGAAGGCGAATTCGTGCGGCCAGGTGGACCAGATCCACAGCGTTGGCTCGCGGGCGTCGGTGCGGTGGATGTCGATTTGGGCCTTGCCGTAGGTCGAGCGGATCAGCACGGTGTGCTGTGGCCCGATTCGGCCCATCAGGATTCCGCGCCAATGCGACAGCCCGCCCAGGGCCGTCAGCAGGACGCACGCGGCCAGGGCCAGCACTCCCAGCGGTTGAGCTAAACGGCGGATCATGGGATCGCCCTCTAGAAAGTGTAGCCCATGCGCGGCGGAATGGACCGCACTAGTCCATTTCGCCGGCAGCGTCGAAAAAAAGTTAGGCGCTGGCGTCGTAGCGGAAAGTCTGGCTGGCCTTGGACTTGCGCGGCGGGCATTTGACGCAAGTTGGCATCCAATGAACAAAATGTGTACAAGTATATTGACAGCCGCAAACGGGTGTGGACAATTGTGTCAAATTGCGGAAGGTCCGAGCAAGTTAAGCACAAAGAAACGAAGGCCACGAATGGAATGAGCTGAGTCTTCGTGTGCTTAGTGTTTCGTGCTCGGCCCGTGTCTCGCACGAGTTGTTTTTGTCGCGCTTCGTCCGGGTGCAGCATCATGGACAACGGACTTTCCCACGATTCGGGTCGCGCGAAACCCCGCTAAACCGAATTGATTGCCAAATAAATTGCCACAAACCCCCATGAGCGCCGTTTTTGGCAACAAATTCGCCGCTTTGGAGACCGAGCCAAAAACCCCAACCAGCGGTGCGGCAATGACTTGCGAGTTGAACGCAGCGCGGCCAGCCGCCGAATAAGTTGCCACGAGCGTCCAGTCCAAAGTCTGGCAGTAAATTGCCCGACAGCCGCTCGGCAGAGCAGGACGAGAGTCAGCGAATCGCCTTCTCGGGCAAGCCGCTCTTGATGCCCTCGTCCAGCGGCATCTTGTCGGGCAGGCCGCCGGCGGCTTCCATGAGGCGCGTCAGCTCCGCGTTCAGCTCGGCCACGCTGGCGGCCAGCTCGGGCTTCGCAACCAGATTGACCGTCTCTTCCGGGTCGGCCTGCAGGTCGTACAGCTCCGCCAGGTGCCGGTCCGGTCCGCCGTCGCCGTGCGGATAGCGGATCAGCTTCCAGCGATCGGTCCGCACGCCGCGGACGTTGGGCGTGTAAGGAAACTGTTTTTCGTAGTTGTACTCGTAGTACCAGCTTTTGCGCCAGCCGGCGGCGTCGCCTTGAGCGAGCTGCTTCCAGGAGCGGCCGTGGGTCTTGTCCAGCGGGGCCACGCCGCAGATGTCGAGGATGGTCGGCGCGAAGTCGATGGTCAAAACTTGTTCGTCGATAACGCGCGGCACTCCCTCGCTGGCGCGTCGGGTTAGTGTGTTTGGCAGCCGCACGACGAGCGGCGTGCGGATGCTCGGCTCGTGCATGGTCCGCTTATCGACCATGCCGTGCTCGCCGTTCAAGAGGCCGTTGTCGCCCGTGAAGATGAACAGCGTGTTGTCGAGCTCGCCCAGCTCCTTCAGCACAGCATACAGCCGGCCGACGCTGTCATCGACCGAGAGGATGGTGCTCCAATAGCCGCGGGTCATGGCCGCAAAATCCTTCACCGCCTCCGGGCGCCGGTCGGGGAACTGCTTGCGGTATTCGAAGAGCGGCCCATAGATCCCGTGCCACGTATCGAGCCGGGCCAGGAACCATTTGGGCTTGTCCTCGAGCTGAAACGCGCTCCTCGGATACTCGATCTTCTCGCCATCGAAGGCGTGTTCGTATTTCGGCTCCGGGAAGTAGAAGCTGTGGGGCGCTTTGTGGCCGAGCATCAGCAGGAACGGCTTGTCGCCCGCGGCGCCGCGAAGCCCGCCGCCAGAAACACTGCGGAGCCATTTTTCGGCGAGGTCGGTGACGACGTGCGTGTAATAGCCGGGCAGCACTTTCCGCTCGCCGGCCACATTGAATTCGGTGTCAAAGTAGTTGCCCTGGCCCTTATGCGTGACGAAATAGTCGAAGCCCGGCCGCGGCGAATCGTTCTCTTCGCCCATGTGGTACTTGCCGATGTAGGCGGTGGCATAGCCGGCGGCCTGCAGGGCCTTGGGAAAGCTCGGCAGGTCATTGGGATACTCGGTGAAGTTGTTCGTCACGCCGTGCGTGTGGGCATATAAGCCGCTGAGGATCGACGCCCGGCTGGGCGAGCAGAGCGAGGTCGTGCAAAAGCTGCTCTTAAAATAGACGCCCTCTTTCCCCAGCCGATCGATGTGGGGCGTCTTGACGACCGACTTCGGATGCAGGCTGATCGTGTCCCACCGCTGGTCATCGGTGAGGATGAAGACGACGTTGGGCCGCGCCGCCGGCTCGGCGGCCAGCGCCGCACTGCCAACGAGCGCCACGAGTGCCGTCAACAAGCAACGCACAGGCTGCATGCCGAATTTCCTTTCGAGTCAGGCTTTCGGCCGGCCCTGGGCCGCACGCTGCGGGCGGAGCCAGTCCAGGGCCACATCGAAAATCCACCACTCGACGAACAGCAGCACGACAGGGCCGAGGAACACGGCGGCCTGCGCCACCCGCTGGTTTTCCAGCGGCAGCGGGCCGGGCGAATAGGCGGCAACAAGGTTCGTCACGATCAGCCCGTTGATCGCCAGCATCACGCACGTTAGCGCGGCCGAGACGAGCAGAAAGCCGCAGCCCAGCCGCGCTTTAGCGGGCCGTGAGTCGGTCATGAATACGGACGCGTGTTTGTGTCTGGGGCGAAGCTTAGCTTATCATCATCTGCTGCCCGCCCGCGGAGGACAACTATGAGCCCGCACTCGATGATCGCCGCCTGCCTGTGCGGCACGCTCTTCGCGGCGGCCGCCTGGGCGGGCGACATCGACCGCGATCCGCCGCCGCAGGAATCGCTGCAACTGGTGCTGGACCGCATTCACACGCACGCCGGCGGGGCGGCCTGGAAGGAGCGGAACTGGACCGACGCGGCCATCGAAGGCTGGATCGACAAGCTGCTCAAGCAGCTGGGCGAGGCCACCGGCAAGGAGCTGAAGGCCCCGGTCCGCCTCAAGGACGTCAAACCGGCTGGCGACACCGACCAGCTGCTCCGCGGGCACCTCAAGATCGGCAAGCACGTCAAGCAGTCCAGCGTCTACGATTCGATCGTGCTGGCCGACGGCAACGCCGAGCTTTCGACCGTCAAGAACAGCATCGTGATCGCCCGCAGCGTGGCCACGACGAGCTCGGTCGAGAATTCGCTGATCATCGCCGGGCGCTACTTCCGCTGCTCCTCGGACCGCGTCGTCAACGCTAACCCGACCAGCAGCATCCTGATCAGCCGCGGGCACGGCGAGATCACGATCGCCCGGGGGACGATCATCTGCGCTCCTTTGGGGATCGAGGTGTCGCTGGCCGAGAACGTGACCTTCGTCAATTGCAAAGTGAACCGGGCCCTCAACCAGCAGAACGTGCAGATGGTTAACGGCAAGCCGCTGCCGCTGGGCGAGCCACCCGTTTCCGCGCTGGAAAAGCAGCTGGAGCTATTGGGCTACATGCCTTCGCCGCCGGGCGCGCTGTTCCGCTTTCAGGGCCGCCGGCTGTTTGCCGAGAAGGACCAGCCGATTGTCGACGAGCTCGGCGCACCGGTGAAGGAGCTGGCAGGGTGGTCGCTCTCGCACGTCGATCTGCGGATGGCCCTGTTCACCAGCGGCGAGCAGGAAGCATGCTTGATTCGAGCGCGGTAGCGACGCGCCCGCCGGCCTTGACCATGTGGGAAAGCCCACTGACAATCGAAGATTCCCCGCAAATCCGGCACTGCATGACCGCGCCCGCCACTGTTCCTACTGCCAACGCCGTTCCCGACAGCTCCGGGCGATTCGGCGCGTTCGGCGGCAGGTACGTGCCCGAGACGCTGACCCGGGCCCTCGACGAGCTGACGGCCGAGTACAACAAGGCCCGGCTGGACGCGAGGTTTCAGGCCGACCTGGACGAGCTATTCGAGCATTACGTCGGCCGGCCATCGCCGCTCTATTTCGCCCGCCGCCTGACCGCCGAGTGCGGCGGGGCGCAGATCTGGCTGAAGCGCGAGGACCTGAACCACACCGGCGCGCACAAGATCAACAACACGCTGGGCCAGGCCCTGCTGACGCTGCGGATGAAGAAGCGCCGCGTCATTGCCGAGACCGGCGCGGGCCAGCACGGCGTGGCGACCGCGACGGCCTGCGCCCACTTCGGCCTCGACTGCGTCGTGTACATGGGCGAGGAGGACATCCGCCGCCAGGCGCCGAACGTCAACAGCATGAAGCTGCTGGGCGCGGAAGTGCGGCCGGTGAGCAGCGGCTCGCGGACGCTCCGCGACGCGGTGAACGAAGCCCTCCGCGACTGGATGGCCAGCGTCGAGACCACGCATTACATCATCGGCTCGGTGATCGGGCCGCATCCCTTTCCGCGGATCGTCCGCGATTTTCAAGCGGTGATCGGCCGCGAGGCCCGCCGCCAGTCGCTCGAGCGAATCGGCAAACTGCCCGACCTGGTCGTGGCCTGCGTCGGCGGCGGCAGCAATGCGGCCGGCATGTTCTATCCGTTCATCGGCGATCAGAGCGTGCGGCTGCTCGGCGTCGAGGCCGGCGGCCGGGGCCCCCAGCCCGGCGACCACGCCTCGCCGCTGTCGTACGGCTCGCCGGGCGTACTGCACGGCAGCTACAGCTACGTGATGCAGGACGAAGACGGCCAGACCTGCGACGTGCACTCGATTTCAGCCGGCCTGGACTATCCCGGCGTCGGACCGGAGCACAGCTATTGGAAGGACATCGGCCGCGTGACTTACACGTTTTGCGAGGATAAGGACGCGTTGGCCGGTTTCGATGCATTGGCGCGGAACGAAGGCATCTTGCCCGCGCTGGAGAGCTCGCACGCGATCTTTCGCGCCATGGAGCAGGCGCGGCAGATGCGCAAAGGCGAGTCGATCGTCGTCTGCCTCTCCGGCCGCGGCGACAAAGACGCCGCGGAGATTGCGCGGCTGAGGAGCGGGTGAAGTCAACATGTCCCGCATCGACGCCCTCTTCGCCGAGCTTCGCAAATCCGGCCGCAAAGCTTTCATGCCGTTCGTGACGGCTGGCGACCCCGACCTGGCGTTCACGGCCGACGTGATCCGCGAATTGGACCGCTGCGGGGCCACGCTCTGCGAAGTGGGAATTCCTTACAGCGATCCGATCGCCGACGGCCCGGTGATCCAGGCCTCGTACACGCGGGCTTTGGCGAAGAAGATCAAGCTGCCGGCGATCTTCGAGATGCTCCGTGGGGTGAGCGGGCAGGTGAAGATGCCGCTGGTGACGATGGTCAGTTACGCGATCGTCCATCGGTACGGACTCAAGAAATACGTCGAGGGCGCGCAGCGGGCCGGTGCGAGCGGCGCGATCGTCCCGGACTTGCTCGTGGAAGAAGCGGGCGAGCTGGCGGCGATCTGCAAGGCGGCCGATTTCAGCCTGATCCAGCTAGTCACGCCGACCACGCCCCGCGAGCGGGCCCTGCAAATCGCCCGGGCCAGCACCGGCTTCTTGTATTACGTCTCGATCGCGGGCATCACCGGCGAGCGAACCGAACTGCCGCCGTCGCTCGTGGAGAACGTCGGCTGGCTGAAGTCGCAGACCGACTTGCCGCTCTGCATCGGCTTCGGCATCAGCCAGCCGGCTCACGTAAAGCTCCTTGCCCCGGTCGCCGACGGCTTGATCGTCGGCTCCGCCATCGTGCGCCGGATTGCCGAGGCCGCCACGAAACCTCGAGAAATCGTCCTCACAGGTATCGGCGAATACGCTGCGCAGCTAATGGATGCACTCCCCAGCCCTAGCCCCCAGCCCTAGCCTCTGCCATGGACCCCCACCTTCTCACCCGCGAGCTCCACACCAAAAACGATTCCAAGATCGTGCTGCTCGTCGCCGACGGCTTGGGAGGGCTGCCGATGACGCCCGGCGGCAAGACCGAGCTGGAAACAGCGCGCAAGCCCAACCTCGACGCGCTGGCCAAGATCGGCGTGCAGGGCGGCAGCATCCCCGTTTTTCCCGGCATCGCCCCGGGCAGCGGGCCGGGCCATTTGGGCCTATTCGGCTACGACCCGATCAAGTACCTGATCGGCCGCGGCGCCCTGGAGGCCACGGGCATCGGCTTTCACATGCAGCCTGGCGATGTAGCGGCCCGTGGCAACTTTTGCACGCTCGATGCCGCGGGCAAGATCAGCGACCGCCGCGCCGGCCGCATCCCCACCGAGGAGAGCTCCCCGCTGGCGGTGCGGCTGCGCGAGGTGAAGACACCCGGCTATGAGACGTTCGTCGAGCCGGTGAAGGAGCATCGCTTCGTCGTGGTCTTTCGTGGACCTGGACTGGCGGGAAACGTGAAGGACACCGATCCGCAGGCGACGGGGGTGCCGCCGCTGGCGGCCGCGGCCCAGGACGATGCGAGCCGCAAGACGGCCGAAATTGCCAACCAGTGGATCGCCGCGGCGACGAAGCTGCTGGCCGGCGAGAAGAAGGCCAATGGCCTGACGCTCCGCGGTTTTGCAGCCCGCCCGAATCTGCCGAGCTACGAAGAGGTTTATGGCCTCAAGGCCGCGGCGATCGCCGTCTATCCGATGTACAAGGGCCTGGCCCGCCTCGTGGGCATGGAGATCGTCGGCAAATCACAGACGCTGAGCGAGCAGATCGACACGCTGGCGGCCAACTGGAGCAAGTACGACTTCTTCTTCATCCACTTCAAATACACCGACAGCACCGGCGAGGACGGCAATTTTGACGCCAAGGTGAAGCGGATCGAAGAGCTCGACGCGATCGTGCCGCGAATTACTGCTTTGAAACCGACGGTCCTGATCGTCACCGGCGACCACAGCACGCCGAGCTTCCTCAAGAGCCACAGCTGGCATCCCGTGCCGACCTTGCTCGTCAGCAACTGCTGCCGGACGGACGGCCACGCGACCTTTGGCGAGAACACCGCCGTTCGCGGCGGCCTGGGCCAGTTCGAAGCCAAGTACCTGATGACGCTGGCTTTGGCCAACGCCGGCCGGCTGAGCAAATACGGCGCTTGACGGCTGCTACTTCTTCTTGCCGCCGAGGAAGTTCAGCCAGCCCGTGCTGGTGTTCTTGGCGCCCTTGTTGCTGTCGGCCTCGTCCTTGGAGCGGCCCTCGCCGACGAGGCGCTCGGCCAGGGCGACAAGGGCCTGCGTAATGCCGGCCCGCGGGGCCTGCTCGATCAGCGGCACGCCGTTGTTGCGGATCTCGACCATCGTCTTGAAGTCGTTCGGCAACTGCCAGAAGATCTCGCGGCCGATCGTCTCCTGGGCCTTCTTCAGGCTGATCGACCCGTTGTCCAGGCCGACGCGGTTGATCACGATCTTGACCTTGTCCTTGATCGCCTCGTCTTCGTTGAACGAGAGCATCAGCCGCACGACGTTCCGCAGGCAGGGCAGGTCGAGCTGGGTGACCAGCAGGATGTCCCTGGCCGATTTGAGGGCCACGTTGTCGATGGGCGTATAGCCCTTCGACAGATCGATGATCATATGCGTGAACGAGGCCTTGAGCAGGCCCAGCACGCGGGTCAGGTCGTCGGCGGTGATTTGCGAAGAGTCCTGGAGCTGCACCGGCCGCGGCAGCAGGTACAGGCCCGAGCTGTGCTTGGTGAGCGAGCGCTTGAGCAGCGTGAAGTCGAGCCGCGCGATGTTCTGGGCGACGTCCACCAGCGTGTAGTCGGGGATCGTGTCGAGGAACACGTCGGCGTCGCCGAGGGCCAGGTCCAGATCGACCAGCACGACGCTGTTCTTCTCGTCCTTGGCCAGGATGCTGCCCAGGTTCACCGCCAGGCTCGTCGCGCCGACGCCGCCGGTCGCGCCGCAAACGGTGATCACGTGGCAGGTCCGGTTGCGGCCGTCGCCGGCGCCGAACTTCGCCGAGCTGATCCGGCCGAGGGCCCCGATCAGGTCTTCGACCTTGATCGGCTGCGTGAGGAATTCCTTGGCCCCGCTCCGCATGGCCTTGAGGATCACTTGCCCGTCGGTCGAGCTGCTGACCACAAGCAGCGAGCAATCGGGCGCGATGTCGCGGATCTGCTCGATGAGCTTGAGGGCCTTCTCGGGGTTGTTGTCGAGGGCCACCACGCCGATGTCGGGCTTAGTCTGCCCGATCACGTCGGAGAAGAACTCGTACCGCGAGCACTCCGCCTCGAGCCACACGATGTCCATCCCCAGCAGCATGTTCTTGAGCTGCGTGCGGTTGTTGTCGTTGGGATCGACGATGGCCAGGCGAAGGACGTTGCTCATCGCAGCGAGTGATTCGTCAGGCGGGAGGGGCGGGCGGAGCGGGGGCTCCGCGGTAAAAAGTAAAGGGCAGGAGGTGGCTTCCTGCCCTTTAACTGTAGGTCGCAGTTTACGAGCGCCGCGGTCGGCGCCCGTTTACCTTAGATCGTCATATCCAGCCGGCCCGATCAACGCCGGCTTGACGACCGGGGCCGGACTTTGCGTCCCAGCGCCCGAATAATACGAAGTGCCGCTGCTGCTGGGCAGGTCCGACACCCGCCCGCTGCTGGCCGGTCGGCCGGCAGCGCCTGTGCCGACTGCCAGAGCCCGGCGGGATGTGCCGGTTGTGCCGGCGCTGGGGCTGGGCGGCGGAATCGGGGGAGCCAGCGGAGCACCGCCATTGACCGGAGCACCAGCGCCCGGCAGCACTTCGTAGCCGCTGGGGCCCATCAAGCCAGGGCCGGGCGTGGGGCAATTCTTGGGCACTTCGATGTAGCCGCGGCCGTACAGCTCGCAGTCCGTGGGACTGGTGGTGAGCTGGCCCGGTCCGCACGGCGGGACTTCACAGGGATCCATCGCCTCGCAGAATTCCGGCGTGACGAAGATCAGCGTTTCGATTTCGTTGTTGCGCTCCTGAACGCGGCGGAAGGGAGCACCCAGCCAGGGCAGGTCGGCCAGGATCGGAATGCCGCGGTTGGTGGCTTCCGTCCGAGACTCGACCAGGCCGGCGATCGCCAGCGTCTGGCCGGCCTTCATCTCGACCGCCGTGTCGGCCCGCCGCGAGCGGAAGCCGACGGTGCCCGTCACGCTGTCGCGGAGCGAGCTATCGACCTGCGAGATGTCGGGGCGGACTTCCAGGCGGATCGTGCCGTTGCCCAGCACGACCGGCACGAAGTCGATCCGCGTGCCGAATTCGCGCCACTGGATCGTGGTCACGCCCAGCGACTGCTGGATCGGAATCGGAATCTGGCCGCCAACGTTGAAGCTGGCCGGGCGGCCGTCGAGCGTGGTCAGCGTCGGCTCGGAGAGCAGCTTGGCCAGGTCGTACTGCCGCAAAAGCTGCAGGAAGCCGCGGAACTGGTCGCCGCTGGTGATGCCGAACCGAACCGTCGGGAAGGCGTCGGCGTTGATCGGGAACACGCCCGGCACGAGCTGCGAGACGCTCTGCGTCACGAAGCCGCCGCTGGAGACGAGGTCCCAGTCGAAGCCGACGGCCCGCAGCTTGGTCCGCGAGACTTCCATGACCTTGACGTGCAGCAGGATCTTGTGCACGCCGCCGACCGTCATGTCGTTGATGATGCTCGGGAAATAGTCCTGCGCCACGCGGATGACGCTGCCGACCATTTCCGCCTTGGGCACGAAGCCCGAGATGTAGAGGCTGCTGTTAAGCGGCCGCAGGCGGAGCGAGGCCTCCGGGAACAGGCTCTTCAGGGTCAGGTCCAACTCGCCGACGTCGCCCAGGATGATCAGGTCCAGGGTCGTGACGTTGCCGTCGATGTCCCAGATGTTGACCTGGGTGATGCCGGCTTTCACGGCGGAGAGCTGCACCGACTTGGGCGAGATCGGCACGACTCGCACGAGGTCGGGATTGTTGACCAGCATTCGCGGCACGTCGAACGGGAATTCGACGACCCGGCTGGTATTGACGGTCATCTCCAGGCGCTCGGCGGGGCCGCGGACCTGGAACTTGACGCCGCCGGGCGGGGCCGGCTGCTGGGCGAAAGCGGGGATTGCGCCCGCGAGGACGCAACCGAGAGCGGCCAGCATGGCCACCTTAAGCGATGGGTGAGACATCCGTGTGCTTCCTTGCGTTCTGGGTTAACGCGAGTAATCCCGATCCGTGAAAAATCCGTGAGTGGCGATTCGTACCTGTCGAACTGCGGCGTTTCGTTAGTGTGCCGGACGGTCGCCCGGCACAGGTGTGTGCGTTGTGCTAGTTGGTCTTGTGGCCGTCCGGCGGCGGCGTGCCCGGGTTGTCGTTGTCGCTGCCTTCCGGCTTGCTGCCGCTCGTCTTGTCGAGCGGTTCCGCCGAAACCGGAGGAGCGGCGCTGAGCCGGCTCTCGGTGGGCAGCCCGCCCTTGGCGTCGGCCCAATCGAACTGTTTCCAATCGCTCGGGCTCATCAGCACCATCGACCACTCGGGCCGGGCGCCCGGGTCGCGTCCACCGGCCGGAGCCGCGGTCGCGTTGCGGACGAAGTCGAGCGTCGTGGGTGTGGAAGGCGCCGGCCCGCGCGAACCGGGTTCGCTCTGGAGCCGGTTCGGGCCAGCCAGAACTTCCTTGATCGGCGTAACTTCTTCGCCCTCGGCCGAGTCCACTTCGTCGGGACGGCGGAGGGTGAGGAAGATGTTGCCCATCTTGGCGGCGACGACGAGCTCGCCGGCGTGGGCCTCTTTGACCAGGAGCGAGACCGTGCGGAAGTTGGTCGTTTCGCCCTTGGCGTCGGCGGCCCGTTCGGTGTTCGTGTTGACGGCAAACACGCGGACGTTGCGGAGAATCGGGAAGGCTCCCGTCTCCATGATTTCCGGCGGATTGCGGCGGAGGAAGACGATCACGTCTACGCGGTCGCCCGGGCCGATGGCCTTGAGCACCGTGTCTTCCTCGACCTTGACCGGCATCGCGCGGAATCCGGGCGGAACCTTCACGGCCGGGTTGTTCAGCATGTCGCTGACGCGGCTGGCGTGTAGCGGTTCGCCCTTGTAGAACCGCGAGGCGGCGTATTTATCTTTGACGTCGTCGAAGCGGCGGACCGCGCCGTCGGGAATCTTGTTCTTGGGCCAGTCTTCGAGCTTGACGTTCTGGGCGTCGAACTTGGTGCCGATGTCGATGTCGGTCAGCGTGACCAGGATCTGGTCGGTCTCCAGCGTAGAAGCCGAGCCGCCGCCGCTCATGACCTGGCTGATACCCACCGCGGCTACCAGGCCGCAGCCCAGCGCGATGAAAATCAGGATCAGTGATTTCATACGCATCGGTCGATTCCTTTACAAACGCGGGCGAAGGTGTTTTCCGGGACAGTGTTCGGTCAGGTTTCAACCGGCGTGCCGAATCCAGGGGTTAATTATTGCACCGTCTCACGACGCATCACGGTCGATGCTGTCATGGTCTTTCCCCCAAGGTACATTGGCGATGGCAGCCAGCTTACTTGATTGAAGCCAATCGAGACGGTAACCGTCACAGGGTCGCCAAATTCCGCACCGCTGAGCGGATTCGGTGCAACCGTTATCGTTGCCCCCGTAATCGAGCCAGCGGCGAGGTAGTCGTTGACCCGCGTCTGGACCGTGGCGACGGTGGCCCCGTCCAGCACTGCGACTCGCGCTCCTTCTCGCGAGGCGTTGGTCAGGACTTGCTGGACCATGACCATCCGTCCGTACTCGATCATTCCGAAGACCAGCAGGAAAAACACCGGGGCGACGATGGCAAACTCCACCGCCGCCGCGGCCCGTCGTTTTCTTCGGAATATCCGGCAAGATCGTTCCAACTTGTCTTTCGCCGGCGGCAGACTTGCGCCAAAGGACGCAGCTTGCCAGACCGTTGACAGCAAATTGGCGATAGCAGGGGTGCAAAGCTTACTCATACGAGCATCCCAGTCCACAAAAAGTAGCTGATGGTCGCAATCGCGATCGGAATTCCATAGGGCAGCAGCATCATGTTCGGTTTCCGCTCGGCGGCCAGGGCCGACAGCTTGGCCGGGTCCTTGATGGTCGTGATCTCGTTGACGATCTTCCAGAACTGGTTGTAGTGGTGCTTCCACTTGCCGCTCACTACGATCATCACGATCGCCATCACCGCCCCGACCAGGGCGAAGCCGATGATGCAGTACCAGGTGTGCGTCCAGTAGATCCAGGCTCCCACGCCCCCCATGAGCTTGACGTCGCCTGCGCCCATCCCGCCGATCGCGTGAAAGGCCATCAGGATGCTCATGCCCAGGGCGGTGCCCGCCAGGCTCCAGCCCAGCCCTTGCAGGCCGAAGGCATAGGTGCTGTAGACCCAGCCGGCGATGATGAACGGGTAGGTGATCAGGTTCGGTACGCGGAGCTCGTAGCCGTCGATGACCGCGGCGACGATCAGCACGACGCTGACCAGCCAGATGGTCCAGTGCTCCGCAATGACGGCGGCATAGTCAGTAGCGAGATCCATACCAGGTGCTTTCTTCCCGTGTGTGTTCGTCGGCGCTGCGTTTAGCAGCGGCTACCGCGCCGCCAGCAAATAGCTGAACAGAGCGGCAAAGCCCATGCAGGCGCAGCAAATCAGCTCCCAACTGCCGGCCAGCAATTCGCTGGGAAGGATGGGCGTCATGGCGTCTCTCCTTGCGTGCTGTCCGGGTTCTCAAACCTAGGTCGAAAAACTGGTCCCGGCAGCAACAAGCCACCGCACTTTTGGTGCGGTGGCCTGTTTAAACTGCGAAATCAGCACAAGCTGGCTTACGAAGCACCGCCAGGCAGAACGCCGGCAACGCTGTTGAACGTCGCATTGGCGTTGGTGCCGATCGCCTGGATCGCCGTCAAGCACACGACGATGATGAGGGCCAGCATCACGGCGTATTCCACCGCGGTCGGGCCATCTTCGTTGACCAGGAAGTTACGGGCAAACTTGAGAAACTTGTTCATTGCAATCTCTCTGAAAAAGTGACGAGACGAGCTAAACACGGGGTCGTGCGGACCCCACCAGTGCTTTCTCTTCCGTGTTGCCAACCACCGTGCCGTGTTCCACGAGAGCGAACGAGTCGCTCCGGCTGCGGCCGAAGCCGCCGGCAGCCAATTTGGTGCAACTGGCCACCGCCTCCGTTCGAGTCCGCCCGCCGCCGCGGCTCGCACTAGCCGCTGGCCTGCCTCGCGGCGGGCGCTAGACTCCGCTTCCCATTCGCCTCGTCATCTCGCACGCTGAATCGGTCAACCGCATCCGAAGACGCGGTCCACCCCTTCGGCAGCCAGGCTGCCGCCGCTGGCGTTGCACCAGCAGCGACCCTATAGCTTTGCGCCCCGGCCATTACAGCCGGTTTGCCTTTTCGAGGATGCAAGGCAGCAGGCCGACCAGCAGTTCTCGCGATCCGAGATGTAAGCCGCGAACGCGGCGGAATGACGAAAGACGAGAATCGTACCAGTCAGTCAGGAGCCGCGACCTTGCGGCCGCCGCTCCCTTCCGAGACAACCCTAGGTCGATTCCGCCCCCTGTCAAACTTCATGCTTGAGGGAATCTGGATGATTTTTGTTGCGAACACTGCTCACGGCGTTCGCCTGGTGCGGCCTGTAGCGGCAGTGACGGCCGCCGCGGTATCGTAAGCGCGTGATCGACATCGCCCACATTCTTGGCCCCGGCGGCAGAATCGCCGCCCGCCTGCCGAATTACGAGCACCGCCCGCAGCAACTGGAGATGGCCGCGGCCGTCGAGCAGGCGCTCTTTGACGGCCAGCACCTGGTGGCCGAGGCTGGAACGGGTGTCGGCAAGAGCTTTGCCTATCTCGCTCCGGCCATTGCCTATGTCACCGCAGAACCGCCGGCGCGAGAAGACGACGATTCTGACGACGAAGACACCCGGCCCCGCCGCCGGATCGTCATCTCCACGCACACGATCAGCCTGCAGGAACAACTGCTGCAGAAGGACCTGCCGCTTTTGCGGAGCGTGATCCCCGATGAATTCTCCGCGGTGCTGGTCAAGGGCCGCGGCAATTATCTCAGCCTGCGGCGGATGAACCTGGCCGGCGAGCGTTCCGTCAGCCTGTTTTCGCAGGAGGAGGAGCTGCGCGAGTTGCGCAAGGTGATCGCCTGGTCCAAGAAAACCGGTGACGGGTCGCTGAGCGATCTTTCGTTCCGCCCGCGCCCGTCGGTGTGGGATGAAGTGGCCAGCGACAGCAGCAACTGCCTGGGGCGCAAATGCGGAACGTACGCCAAGTGCTTTTATTTCCGCGCGCGGCGGCGGATCGTCAATGCGCAGCTGCTGATCGTCAATCACGCGCTGTTCTTCAGCGACCTGGCTCTGCGGCGGGCCGGGGCGAGCATCCTGCCGAACTACGACGCCGTCATTTTCGACGAGGCCCACACGCTGGAAGCGGTCGCCGGCGACCACCTGGGCCTGGGCGTCACCTCTGGCCAGGTGCAGTTCCTGCTGAACAAGCTCTTCAACGACCGCACTCATAAAGGCTTGCTCGCGTCGCCCTTGTATCACGAGGCGCAGGATTTGACGGTCGAATGCCACACGCGGGCCGACGAGCTGTTCGACGATGCGGCCGCCCTCACGCAGCGCCCGGGCAATCGCACCGGCCGGATTCACGAGTCGAATCAGCTCGATAACCGGCTCAGCCCGGCACTGCTGAAGCTGGCTCGCGAGCTGCGCCGCGCGGCGGCCGAGATCGAAAACGAATCGGAGCGGCTGGACTTCACTTCCGCCCACGACCGGCTGACGGCGCTGGCCGGCGAGCTTTCCCAGTGGATCGAGCAGGGCGCTGCCGATTCGGTCTATTGGATCGAAACCGCGGCGAGCCGTTCGGGCCGCACCCGCGTGGCGCTATCGGCCGCGCCGATTGACGTCGGCCCGGTCCTGCGGGACGAACTTTTCGCGAAGACGAAGTGCGTGGTGATGACCAGCGCCACCCTGGCCGTCGGCCGCCCGCCGCAGTTCGACTTTTTCAAGTCCCGAGTAGGCCTGACGAGCTGCCAGACGCTCCGCGCGGGCAGCCCGTTCAACTATCGCGAGCAGGCCCAGCTGATCCTGGTCCGCGGCCTGCCCGATCCGACCGCCGCCAAGGAGGAATTCGAGCGCCGGTCGCTGGTGGTCATCCAGCGATATATCGAGCGGACCGACGGCCATGCCTTCGTCCTCTTCACCAGCTACGACGCGCTCCGCCGGGCCGCTGCGGGCCTGTCGCGCTGGCTCGCCCAACAAGACCTGGCGCTCTATAGCCAGGCGGAAGGCACGCCGCGCTCGCAGCTGCTGGCGCAGTTCAAGCAGAATCCGCGGGGCGTGCTTTTGGGCACCGACAGCTTCTGGCAGGGAGTCGATGTGCCCGGCGACGCGCTGACCAACGTCATCATTCCCAAGCTCCCCTTCAGCGTGCCCGATCAGCCGCTGCTCGAAGCCCGCCTGGAGGCGATCCGGGCCGCCGGCGGCAACCCGTTTCGCGACTATCAGCTGCCCGAGGCGGTCATCAAGCTCCGCCAGGGCTTTGGCCGCCTGATCCGCACCCAGCGCGACCGCGGGATGGTCGTGTTGCTCGATCCGCGCCTGCATACCAAGCCCTACGGCCGCATCTTTCTGCAATCGCTGCCCGACTGTACCATCGTCGAAGAGTCGGCGGCGGAAGCAAAACCAGGAGTCTCGTCATGAAAGCTGTTTCCCGTCTGATGCTATTCGCCGGATTGATCCTTCTTGGCCGGACCGCGAGTGCGGTGGACGATGTCCCCGCCAAGGCCGCGCCAGCTGCCGTCAAACCCGTCTATTCGGTCGAGACCTACGATCCCAAGCGCGACGCCGCGGCCGATTTGAAGCTCACGATCGAGAAAGCCAAGGGCAAGCGGATCCTCGTGCAGGTCGGCGGCGATTGGTGCGGCTGGTGCCACCTGATGAATAAGTACTTTCACGAAAACGAGAAAGTCGCCGCCGCCCTGGCCAAGGACTTCGTCATTCAGAAGGTCAACTACAGCCAGGAGAACCAGAACAAGGAGTTCCTCTCCAAGTATCCGGCGATCAAGGGTTACCCGCACATTTTCGTCCTCGAGTCCGACGGCACGCTGCTCCATTCGCAGAACACCGAGGAGCTAGAAGAGGGCAAAGGCTACAGCGAGCGCGCCGTGCTCGAGTTCCTGGCCAAGTGGGCGCCCAAGAGGTAGCTACGCCACCGCCAGCGCGATCTGGTCGTGGTAGGGCGTCGCGCGGAAGAGCAGGCAGCCCTGCGAAACTTCCTTTACGCCGGGCGAGCCGACGGCAGCCGCGGGACAGGCGATCGTGCCCGTGAGCTTGTTCCAGGTCTGCTTCAGTCCGTAGGGAATCGAGCCGGAGCTGATATTGCCGACCCGCTGCGTCAGGCCGTTGATCACCTCTGCCCGAACGCCCAATTGGTCGAGCTTCATGGCGGTCAAGCGCACGATTCCGGCACCTGCCTGGTGCGGCACGACGAATTTGAGGTCTTCGGGCCGCAGGCCCGTGGCGGTCAGCGCCTCGGCCAGCGCCCCGGCCATCGCCCGCGGCGCGGCATCGGCGATCGACATGCCGTCGAGCGAAAACACCAGCCGCTCGGCAGCGATCTCCCGCCCGCCTTCTTCGGTCGGCGCGGGTACGTTCTGCCGCAAATGAAATTCGAAGAACACGCCGTCCGCGGGTTGCTTGCGGGCATCGGCATACAGCAATTCGAAGTGTACCGGATGCCGCTGATTGGACAGCGGCGCCAGCATCGTCACCGTCGCCATGTCGCCGAACAGGGCCGAAGTCTGCGGGCAGGAATAATCCGTGATCCGGCTGATTCGGCTCGACGTGACGACCAGCAGGTACTGATGCGGCTGAAGCTTCAGCCGCGGCGCGAACCGCCGCGTCGCCAGCGCGACCGCCCGGCTGTAGCCGCTGCAGAACCAGTTGATCGCCGCCACGGGGCAAGAGGCGATGCCCAGGCGGCGGACGAGTTGCCGGCCGGCCACCCGCAGCCGCTCCTGCCGCGCCACTTGCTCGCCGCCGAGCCGGTGTGCCGCGGCCGGCGGAATGAACGAAGGCGAGGCAAACACGACCGCCGCACAGGCGCTCAAATCGCAGCCAACCTCCCGCTGGAGATTTTTGACCGCGCGGACCGCCATCGTGACTTCATCTTCCTGCGAAACCGGCCGGGCCTCGATGCCCGTGTGGTGGACGAACTTGCGGGGAATCACCCCGTCGAACCAATCGTTCGCGAGCAGCCACGGCGGCTCATAGGTCGCAATGGCCGAAATTCCCATCCGGTTACGAGAGTTGCCGTCCATGGCGCGCTCCTCGGGGAGATCCGAGGCGGACTGATAACCTCCCTGGACCGGTGTGTTAAGAGCACCTTCCACAGATTCCACTTTGATCCGAGTTCACCCCTGTGAAAAGGGGCAAACTGGTAAAAATAGATAGACTTTATCGCCTTACAAGCCTGGCGCTAGAACGGCCCGTTTGCAACATAGACATTTTGTCTGTATCCTAAATCCCGCATTCTTACGCGTAGCGGGAGGGTCGAAATGACTGGCACCTGCTCTCGGCGATTGGCCTGGTTGGCGTTCTTTGCGGTCGTTTCTGAACTTGCCGCCCTGGGTCAACCGCCGCCAGCCGCGGAGGACCCGGCAAAGGCAAACGAAGCCAGCCTGGCGACGATGAAAGCGATGGCCGGGCGATACGAGCTGACCGCGGGCGCGAAGAATCAATTCAAGCTCGACCGCACCGCTGAGCCCGTCCAGCGCTGGACCAATCCGGTCCGCGGCCAACCCGACGGCTGCCTCTATCTCTGGACGCTCGCGGGACGTCCGCAGGCCGCACTGACGATTTATCCGCGGCTCGACGGCACTGCCTGGAATCACGAATTTCAGTCGCTGGCCACGACGCCCCTGGTCGCGAAGTACGACGGGGAAGAGGCCTGGACGCCGGATCAGCCGGGAGTGGAACTCAAGGCCGTTCCCGGAGCGTCAGCGCCCGCCGATTCGGCCGCCCGCCGCCTCGTCCAGATGCGGGCGATCGCCCGCGGCTTTGCGGCGACCGTCGATGTTCGGGGCGACAAGTCCGCGCTGCGGTTGCTGACCGCTCCGATCTATCGCTACGAGGGCGGCAGCGGCGATCCACTCGATGGGGCCGTCTTCGTTTTTGCGCAAGCCACCGATCCGGAAATGCTGCTCCTCCTCGAAACCCGCGCCGGTGGCGGCAAGTCGCAGTGGCACTATGCCCTGGCCCGCTCGACGCTCTGGCCGCTGTCGGCGACGTACGAGTCGCAGCCGGTCTGGTCCGTGGAAAAGTGGAATCGGGCGACTGCCCACATCAAGCAGCCCTATCTTGATCGCCCGAGGCCGGAGAAGTAAGCCTTGCAGCATGGCAGCCCGCGCGGAGATATCGTCGGCCGATGAGATTCTCTCCTTCCGCGAGCGCTACCGCCGCGAGATGAGCTGCCAGGTGGTGCATGATTCCATCCACCGCCGGCCGGGCTGGATGGTGACGTACCGACTGGCATCGGGCGGCGCGGCCGCGGGCTATGGCTCGGTGGCGGTCGGCGGCCCGTGGCAGGACAAGCCGACGCTGCTCGAGTTCTACGTGCTGCCGGAGTTTCGCCGGCGGGCCTTCGAGTTGTTCGAGGCGCTCGTGGCTGCCAGCAGTGCGCGGCTGATCGAGATGCAATCGAATGACGCGCTC
>DASRJB010000161.1:0-2967 GCA_035649715.1 Pirellulaceae bacterium | reverse complement strand
CCAGCCGATCCTGAAGACCCTCCCGCCGTTCTTGCGGCGTGCGATTCGGCAGTTGGCTCGGCCGGCCCGCGCCGCCTGCGCCGGGGCGATTACCCATTCCCGGAAGCAGCGCCGTGCTGCCGCCGGGGAGCCGCCCGCCCGTGCCGGGGCGCCCGGCCGGCAGTTGGCTGATCCCCGGTGCGCCAACGCCCGGCCGGCTGCCGATGCCAGGATTGCCGACACCAGGAGCGCCGACTCCCGGCCGTGTGGACGGCAACTGGCTGATGCCAGGCCCGCCGATAGAAGGCCGCGTTCCCGGCGTCAGACCGGGCGAACCGGGACGGCCGAAATCGACCGTTCCCGGTCGGCTGCCGGGCGTCAGTCCCGGCGAGGGTCGGGCAATCGGATTGCTCGGCCGCGGGCCAGGCGAAGGACGGGAGATGCCGCCCGCTGGGCGAGAGGCGGGCATTGACGGCCGGCTGAACGACGGCGAAGAAGGCCGCGCCATACCGCCGCCGCCAACCCGCGCGCCGCCACCTCCACCGACGCGGCCGCCGCCCCCGCCGCCGCCGCGGCCACCACCGCCGCCGCCGCGGCCGCCGCCACGGCCGTACGAAAAGGAAGTCGGTCCCAACGTCATGAGCACGATCAACAAAACGCTCGTGGCTTGTTTCAGTTCGCGTGACATGGCCGATTTTCCGGTGAGAGATTTGTTTGTGGTGAGGCGATTGTCACTGTTGGATCTGCGCCTTGGGCGGCTTGCGGACCATCGTCACCGCCAGGTCGGGCAGTTGCTCGCCGCCGGCCACGCGATCCGTTGCGGTCCAGATGACGCGGTCGGCAGTGGCCCGCGTCAGCGTGCGGGTCGCCGACGCCGACGCGCCGTCGGCAGTGATCCCTCGGGCCTTGCAGATCCACTTCTCTTCGACCGGCGTCCAGGTCGCTTCGCCGAAGCCGCCGGCCGAATCGAACGTCCAGGATCGAATCTGCTTCGCCTGCGGATCCCAGCCGATCCGCTGCGATCCCTTCAGGACGACGCTCCCCTCGCGGACCACCTGAAACTCTTCCAGCAGGAAGCTCTTGTTGTCGTCCCAGCGAAACGTCGTGTGCACCGATTCCGCGCGGCCCTCGTCGATCCATTCGCCGATCAGCCACTCCAGCGGCTGCAAGTCGCCGTACGCCGAAAGCGATTCTTCCTCCACGACCCGCACCGATTGCATCAGCCAGCGACCGTCCTTCTTTAGATGCACGACGGTGTAGCCGCTGCGGGCCGTCAGCGTCTCGCCGTCGGGGAACGAGCTCGTGCTGCCCTCTTCGACGGCGACGTCTGGCGTGAGAAACCGGATCGAATCGACCACGACGCTGATCGCGGTCTTCGGGCTCTCGGCGAACGCCGCCTCGAAGCTCTTTTTGATTTCGTCGCGACCGTCGAACTGCGTTCCATCGCGAAGCGTCATCCGGGCATCGGGCATGAAGAGCGCCGCCACGGCATCCGCCTTGTGCGCGTTGAATTGTTGCACAAAGGCCACGACTCCCTGCCGGACCTGCTGGTCGTCGGCAGAAATCGCCGGCTGAGCCTTCGGACGAGGTGGTTGGGCGAGGCTGCTGGCTGCCCCGAGCAGGACCGTGAGCAGCGCAAGCGATAGGGGCGCCAGAAACGAGCGAGTCATGGACATGCTCCAGAAGAGTCTTGGTCGTCGTATCACCAGGCAGCGAGAGAAGAGCAACTCGACAGCCGGGAATTGCATCAAAGAGTGTTCCCAGTCTAATGCCCGGCAACTCGAATTGCACGTGGCTGGCAATCGCATCGGACACGCGCGCCAACGATAATTGACAAGCTCCTGAAATTTCTTAAGTCGCGATGAACATGCAACTCCGCCTGCCGCTGCCGATCCTTCAGTGGCTGCCGAAATATGAGCGGGCGTGGCTGAGGTTCGACGTGGTCGCGGGAGTGACGCTGGCGGCTTATGCCATTCCGGTTTCGCTGGCCTACGCCTCGCTGGCCGGTCTGCCGCCGCAGATGGGACTCTATTGCTACCTGGTAGGCGGCCTGGGTTACGTGTTGTTTGGCACGTCGCGGCAGTTGGCGATCGGTCCCACGTCGGCAATTTCGCTGCTGCTCGGCGTCTCGCTGGCGGAGCTTGCCGGGGGCGACCTGGTACGTCTCGCGCATCTCGCGTCGCTGACGGCCCTGCTGATGGCCGGCGTGTTTGTGCTGGCGTGGCTGCTGCGGTTCAGCGTTCTCGTCAACTTCATCTCCGAGAGCGTGCTCACCGGCTTCAAAGCCGGGGCAGCCCTCGTCATCGCGGCGACGCAGCTGCCGAAGCTGCTGGGCGTGAAGGGCGGCGGCGACGACTTCTTCGAGCGGATCTGGCTGCTCGTCGGGCAGCTGAATGCCACGCACTTGCTCACGCTGGCCGTCGGGCTGGCCGCGATCCTGCTGCTCGTGGCTGGCTCGCGTCTGCTGCCGGGCAGGCCTGTCGCGCTGGTCGTCGTCTTCCTGGCGCTTCTGGCGGTCTGGCTGGGCGGACTCGACCAGCGGGGCGTCAAGATCGTCGGCGACATTCCTGCCGGCCTGCCGCAGTTTCAATGGCTGGGCGGCGAGCTGGCGGCTTTGCCGGCGTCCGCCGTGCGCCAGCTCGTGCGCCTGGCCGCGGCCTGCTTCCTGCTCTCCTACATCGAGAGCGTCTCGGCCGCTCGGACCTTCGCACTTGCGCACCAGTACGAGGTCAATCCGCGTCAGGAGCTGCTGGGGCTGGGCGCGGCGAGCTTGCTGGCGGGCCTCTTTCAGGGCTTTCCGGTCGCGGGCGGCCTGTCGCAGTCGGCGGTCAACGACCGCGGCGGCGCTCGCTCGCCGCTGTCGCTGGTTTTTGCGTCCGCGGCGATCTGCTGCGTGCTGCTATTTCTGACCGGGCTATTTCGCACTCTGCCAGATGCCGTGCTCGCGGCGGTCGTGCTCGTCGCTGTGTCAGGTTTGATCGACATTCC
>DASRJB010000160.1:0-17570 GCA_035649715.1 Pirellulaceae bacterium | reverse complement strand
AGGCCAAGGAAGGCAAGCTGGCCAACGAGAGCTTCGTCAGCCGGGCCCCGGCCAACGTCGTCCAGGCCGAGCGCGACAGCCTGGCCCAGCTCCAGGAGCAGCTGGCCAGCGTCCGCGCCGCGCTGGCTTCGCTGCGAAAGTAATCCAAAGCCGCGACCATTGGTCGCGCGCCGAGGCCGCGACCACTGGTCGCGGCTTTGGCCGACTCTGCGGGCTTTCCGGTTTGTGCCGCGGAAACCGAGGGTGCTGGCGCGGTCGTGCCGTGAGTTCCGATACTCTGGCATGCGCCGCGCGCAGCGGCTGTGCCGGGCGGCGCGGTTCTCGTGCCGGGAATGTCTGCGGGACCGTTACATGTTCACATCCATTCGCCGCCACGCCGCCGCGGTCGCCATCCTGCTGACGGCGGCCTGCCCCTTGGCGGCGGAAGAATGGCCCGCCGACACGATCGATCTGTCCGCAGTGACCGTTGAGCAGCCGGCAAACGCGAGCATCTGGTTGCTGGGCGGCCAAATGCCGGCGGGCGAGGAGGCGCCGCTCGTGCCGATCGGCGGCGAACATCCTCCCTATCCGACGTTTCCGCCCTGTTGGTGCAAGGAGTGGAAGCCTTGGTATGTCGGCGTGGAGGGCGGCTGGACCATTCCGCTGAACGTGACACCCGACTCCAACGGCGTGGGCGCGTTCTTCGACGGCGTGGCTTTCGGAACGCAGCTCCACGGCGGCGAGAATTTCACTCTGCGGCTGGGCCTGCGCCTGAGCCCGCGCTGGCGGGCCGACGTGAGCTACACGAACATCCACGGCGATTATCAGTGGCGGACCGCCTTCTTCGGCGGGGCGCAGATTGCCGGCTTCGACAGCGACGCCACCTCCAACATCGTGCTGGGCAACGCGTACTGGCACTTCTTCCCGCCGGCCGAGCACTGCAACCGTCCGCGGTTCGATCCCTACACGGGCGTGGGCCTCGGCGTGGCGTTCAACACGCTGGCCGCCACGGCCGAATTCCCCGACGGCAACCCGGCGGGGCAATATGCCACGGTCTTCGGCGACACGACGGCCTGCCTGGCGACCCGCTTTGCCCTGGGCACGCACTTCTGGATCTGGCCCAACCTGGCGATGGACATGTCGTTTGCCGTGCTCTACGTCGGCGACTTCCAGACCGATGACTTTCGCACCACGGGCGGCATCGTCCAGCCCATTGGCCGCTACGACTTCCATAACAACTGGCTGGGCACGTTCCAGCTCGGCTTCGTCTGGTTCCCGCAGCCGGGGTTCTACCGCAGATAGTAGATCAACGAATTTATTTCAGCGCCGGCGCGGTCGTGATCAGCGTCTGCTCGCCGTGAATGCTGTTGGTCTGGTCGATGCTGATGGTGGCGGCCGCGTTGCCGGGATAGTTCGTGCGCCACCAGGCGTCGGCGGTGCTGGATTTCCAGGCGGCTGCGTCGGCGCAGGCCGCGAGCGCCTCGGCGAATTCGCGAGCCGTGGAGAACCGATCTTCCGGCTTCTTCGCCAGCCCCTTGAGCAGTACATCCTCCAGATCGGCGGGAACGGGCAGGCCCAGCTTCTCGCTCGGCCTCATCGGCGGCGTGCGGGCGTGGTGGACGCAGATTTCCACGACGCTCGCGCCGGAAAACGGCGGCTGGCCCGTGACCAGGAAATAGCCGACGGCCGCGAGCGCGTAGAGGTCGCTGCGGACGTCGATCGTCTCGGGCGATTGAATCGACTCGGGCGACATGAAGAGCGGCGTGCCCAGCACAGCGCCGGCCGAAGTGATGGAGGCGTTCTTCTTGGAATCGACCGCCTTGACCAGGCCGAAGTCCAGGACCTTCGCCACGTCGGCCTCGCCGCCGCGGCAGCTGAGGATGATGTTCGCGGGCTTGATGTCGCGATGGACCAGGCCGATTTCGTGGGCCTCGGCCAGGGAGCCGCACACCTGCCGCAGGATGTGGACCACCCGTCCCGCCGGCTGCGGCCCGAATCGCGCCACCAGCGTATCCAGTGTGATCCCGTCCAGAAATTCCATGGCGTAGTAGAAGATGCCTTCCGGCGTACGGCCAAAGTCGTAAATCGCGATGGTATTCGGATGATTGAGCTGGCAAGTGAGCTGCACTTCGCGCTCGAAGCGGGCGATCGCCTCGTCGGTGGTCTTGTCGGGGTGCAGCAGCTTGATCGCGGTTGGCCGCCGCAGCATGCGGTGCCGCCCGCGATAGACGACGCCCATTCCGCCCTCGCCGAGCTTTTCTTCGAGCTGATACTGGCCCAATTCCTTGGCCGCCAACGCCGCGTTCTGGGCTGCCCGGTTCAAGCGATCCATCGCGAGCGTGAAGACAAAGATCAACCCGGCCGCGGCAGCGAGCAGCCCGAACAGGCTCCAAAACGCCCGCCGCAAAAGATAGAGCGAGTGATAGGCCTCGGCCACGTCCTTTTCGGTGACGACGCCAATCCCGTATTCGCCCAGCCATGTCCAGGCCCCGACGACGGGCACGCCGCGGTAGTCGCGATAGCCCTGGACGTTGTAGCCCGACTGTCCCAGGACGGCGCTGGCCGCCGCGACAGTCAGCGGCTGCTCGGCGCGGGTCTTGGCGGGACGCGCGCCGGTTGTCTGATCGACGCCCGGATCGCGAATCGACAACGTGAGCTGCGACCGGGCTCCGGGCTGGTCCGGGACGAGCCCCATGCGGATCAGGTCCGGCGTAAACCGGCTCTCCGAGAGCATCAGGCCGTCTTTGTCGAAGGCGTACGTTTCGCCCGAGCTGCCGGGCCGGGCGATTCCCAGGATGCGAACGAAATCGCGGTCGGGCCGGATTCGCAGGCCCACCACGCCGATCGGATCGCCCGTCAGATCGAGCTGCCGGGCCAGGGCAAACATCGTCGGCTGGCCGGCTCGGGCCACGCCGTCGGGACCCGTCGAGAGCAGCACGCTGGGAAACGGCGGGGTAACAAGCGCTCCTTTGTCGAGCGTCCGCGCGGTGAGGTCGTAATTCGTGGTCCGCACCTGGCCGATCAGCTCCGGCCGGTTTGAAGCAAGGACGAGCTGATCCTTGTTGAGCAGGACATAGCCGTCGTACCGCTGGCCAGAGGTAAACGTCCGCAGGGCGGCTTTCAATTCCTCCTGAAGCGGCGATTGGGCCAGGGCGATCGGATCGTCGCCGGACGAGCTCGCCAGGCGGGCCAGCTCTCCCGCCGCCCTGCGAACTCCCGGATCGAGCGCTGCTTCGCGAGCGCGGCTTTCTTCGCTGTCGAGCCAGATCTTGAGCGCCTCGACGTTCGAGGTGAGCGTGGCATTCAGCCCTTCGGCCATTTCCATCTGGGCCGCCGACTCGACCGAGTTGCGAATCCAGTGACCCGCGACAAACAGCATCGCCGCAGCCAGCAGCGGCCAGAGCCACAGATTCCGCCGCACAAAG
Source organism: Pirellulaceae bacterium (assembly GCA_035649715.1). GTDB lineage: Bacteria > Planctomycetota > Planctomycetia > Pirellulales > Pirellulaceae > CAYLLN01. The sequence goes on along the minus strand of DASRJB010000160.1, from coordinate 14,166 downwards.
CCGAAACCTAGCGACAGCCCGCGCGAGAGGCGCGTGCTGGCCAGCGAGTGCATGGCGACTCTGGAGGGGGAATCCACAGAGAATGCTTGCCGAAGGAGGTGCTCTGAATCCTCACTCTAAGGCAGCAGGGCGGAGAGTCAATCGCGGCGGCCTACTGCGCGGCGGGCGGGCTCGCCGCCGGCTTCGCGTCGCCACTGGCAGCGGGCTTCGCGTCGCTGGCGTCCTTCAGAAACTCGGCGTAGTTGTCCGTCAGAAACGGCATGAGCGGCGACATGTCCACACCGCCCGTCTGGGCCTCGGTCCACCAGGTCTTGGCCTTCTCGTGCGACTCGCTGTCGGCGCGCTTGTGAACGAGCACGTAGGAACCCTTCACCACGCGGTTAACCGGGTCGGATTCAAGCAGCCGCTGATCGGCGATGGCCAAGGCTAGTCCCAGCGGCATGTCGCGGAAGGGATACGTCTTGTTCATGCCCGCGATCCGCAGCGTGACGCGATCGGGAAAGCCCTCGACGAAGGCAACTTGCGTGCTGCTGCCCACCATGAACACGCTGCCGGCCTCGAAGTTGGACACCGCAGTAGCGACTGCATCGCGAAACTGCTTGACGTAGGCCCCCACGAGCTTGAGGCGGGCGACGGCGTCTTGATGCTTGGGCAACTTCGCCAGGTTTTCGGCGCGGGCCAATTGTTGGTCGGCTTCGGCGAAGTCCTGGTCAGCCAGCGCCCCCTTTGCCGCCGCGAGCGCCTTGATGAGCGCCGTGATTTCCGCTTTGGTGGCCATCGGCGCTGGCGGCGGCGGAGGCGGCGCTGGCATCGGAGGCGGTGTGGGCATGGGCGCCGGAGTCGGCATCGGCTGCGGCGTCACGGGCGGCGTGGGATTGGGCGCCGGCATTGGCGGCGGTGATGGCATCGGTGCGGGAGTAGGCGTCGCAACCGGGGTCGGCGGCGATTCTGGCATGGGCCGCGGCGGCGGCTCCGGCGGCATTGGCGTCGGATTTGGCCTGGCGACTGGCTGCTCAACTTCGGGCGGCGGCTTCGGTTGGCCCGTTTTCGCGCTCTCACCGAGGCGCGGCTCGGGCTTCGGCCCTTCAGGTGCTGGGGCGGGCGGCGCTACCTGGGCAAGAGTGGCGTCACGCCGCTGATTGGCCAGGACGACGACGAATACGACCGCCGTGATCAGCACGACGCCGATGCAGGCGGCCGAAATGAGAATCGGATGGTGCCGCTTGCGTTCCAGGGCGAGAACCGTCGAGGAGGGCTGCGCCGGGCTCGCAACTTTGAGCGGTGAAGCCGCACCACCCACCGCCCCAGTTGCGGCTGGTCCAAAGGGAATTGCCGTGGTTGCGGGCGGAGGTGCCGGGCTTGCTGGCGAATATGCCGGGATCAGGCTTGCTGACGGAATCGCCGCGGGCATCGCCGGCTGGTGAATCGCCACGGGTGCCATCGGATCAGCTGCGCCCCCGTAGGAGCCATAGCTTGCCGGAAGACTGCCCAAGGGCGGCGGTGCGACGGCTGGCGGTGCAGTCGTCGGATATGCGGCAGGAAAACCGCCCGCGTATTGAGCCGCGTAAGGCGTCGCTGGTGCGGGCACTGCATAGGGTGAATACGCGCTGGCCGGAAGTGCCATCGGCAACCCGGCAACCGGCATCGACGCTGGAGCAGCATAGCCGTACTGAGGCGCTGGATAGCCTGGCGGTGCCGCCTGGTGTGCCGGTGACGGACCTGCCGCCCAACCGCCAGGCGTGGCCTGCATGAGCTGCGCACCATAGGCGGGCGAATAGGCCGCCGGTGGGAGCGCTGGTTCAATTTCGGCCGGCGCCGAGGCTGTGGTTGGCGAGGCGGGGGATTCGACTGGCTCCAGATTTCGCGCGGAAGGCTCAGCGAACGCCCGCGGTTGCTGCTTCGAGGATTGGCTTGCCGACCGGCCCATTCCCGGCGGATAGAGGTCGTTATCCCCAGTGGTCGGCCGTCCCGACATTCGTGGTTCGGACTGTGCCGCGGTTGGCGGCGGACTGGAATTCCCGCGGAGCTGAGCGTCGTAGCGGGCCTTGCTCGATGGATCGAGCAGGCACTCTTTTGCACGCTGAACCTCATCGAGTAGTCGCGACCAATCACGGGCCTGAGGGCCCGGGCGAAAGCTGCGGACCTTGCTCGCAGCCCGATCGCCCGCGACCGCGATCGCCTCGGCATTCGTTTCAAACTGGGAGAGGGAGAGCAACTGGTAATGATCGGGCGCGGATTCACCGTGCCAGCCGAGCCACTCTCGATACGGATTGAACGGTTCCGCCACGCCGATCCTTTCCTGCAGATTTCAGTTGCCACACTGCCAATACCAGAATACGCCGAAAGGTATTGGCAGACAACGGCTTACGAAAACTGGCTGTGCTCGTTTCTCTGTTTCAAACGACTTGCGGCGGCGATTGTACTTACGGCCCCCTCCGGGTGGGAGGACTGGGCGTGGCCCGCTGGCGGAAAGTCCCTGCCAGGACAATACTTGCGGAAATCCAAGCAGCCCGCCGGCTCGTCTCAATCTCGTCCCCCCTTCGCGGCTACTCGGCGGCACTTGGGCAGCGGGGAATTTGAGTGCCATCGTCTCTTCTGCAAGGCAATCGGCAATGCGAAGCACGTTCATTCTTCGGCTGGCGGCAGCGGGGTTATTTCTCGTTGGCCTGGTGGCAGTGGCCTCGTCGCAGAATCCGACGCCCGCCGAGCTGCGGACCAGCTCCCAAACGCTCATGAGAAACGGCAACTTCAAAGAGGCCTACGACGGCTTCCGCCGGCTGTGTCTCAACCCCAACGCCGGCGCGGCGCAGGTCAGCCAGGACTTAACCAACGCCGTGCAGTGCCTGAACCGGTTGGGGCGCGTCAAGGAGTTTGACGAACTGGTCGAGAGCACGGTCAAGACGCATCAGGGCAATTGGCGATTGCTCCAGACTGCGGCGCAGCTCTATCAGCAGACGCAGCACCAGGGCTTTCGCATCGCCGGTCAGTACGAGCGCGGGCCGCACCGCGGCGGCGGCGAGATGATCAACTCCGTCGAGCGCGACCGCGTACGTGCGCTCCAGTTGATGACGCAGGCTATGCCATTGGCCCAGAAGGACGACCGCAAGGACGAAGTCTCGCAGTTCTTCCTCAACTACGGCGAGCTGCTGCTCAATAATCGCGGCTATTACGAAGCCTGGCGGCTTCAGTATTTGACGGACCTGACCACGCTGCCCGATTTCGACGAGGGCTATTTCTACTATCGCGACTACAACGGCGCGCCCGTCGATGCCGAGGGGAAGCCGAATTATCACATCGTGCCGGCCAGCTGGGAAGCCTCGAAGACCGACGGCCAGCGTTGGCGGTGGGTCTTGTCGCAGGCGATCGAGAACTCGCCCACGCGGCTGAACGCCGTGCGCTATCACTTGGCGCAGTTCTTCGAGCAGCAATTCGGCGTGCAATCGATGGCGCAGGGCCGCCGCGGCTTCGGCCGCGGCTTCTTCGCGCCGCAATCGGACGACGACACCAAGAAGGACGAGAGTGGTACGTACGCTCTTCACACGCTGAAGGAAAACGAAACGATTGCCAAACTCGCCAGCGGCATCAAGCGGTTCGAGCTGCCCGACGAATTCAACCACATCAAGCTCTATCAGCAGATCATCGCCGAGCCGCGAACGGGACTGGAAGAACAATCTCTCCAGCAGCTGGCGGAAGTGTTCGAAAACCGGCGGCAATATCCGCGGGCGGCCGAGTACTGGAAGACGAGCATCGCCAAGTTCGGTCCGGGCCAGAACAACTGGAAGCAGCTTCGCAGCGAGCAGATCGTCGGCAACTGGGGCACGTTCGAAGCGACCAACTCGCAGCCGGCGGGCCAGGGCGCGACCGTCGATTTCCGGTTCCGCAACGGCAAGAAGGTGAAGTTCGACGCGCGGGCGATCAAGGTCGATCTGCTCCTGGAGGACCTGAAGGCCTATCTCAAGTCGGACCCGGCCAACCGGCTCGACTGGAACAAGATCAACCTCGGCAATATCGGCTATCGGCTCGTCCAGCAAAACGAGACCAAGTATCTCGGCGAAGCGGCCGCCGCCTGGGAACTGGACCTGGAGCCGCGGCCGAATCATTTCGACCGGCGGATCACAGTCTCAACGCCGCTCCAGAAAGCCGGGGCCTACCTGCTCACGGGGAGCATGGAGGGGGGCAACGTCAGCAAGATCGTGCTGTGGGTCGCCGACACGGCGATTGTGCACAAGCAGCTCAGCGGCAAGAACCTCTACTTCGTTGCCGATGCCGCCGGCGGCGCACCAATCCCGGAGATCAACGTCGAGTTCTTCGGCTGGCAGCAGCGGAGCTTGGGGGGCAACCGTTATCAGGTCGTCACGACCAACTTTGCGGAGCTCACAGGCCCCGACGGCCTGCTCATACCCAACCCAATCGATCTCAAGCCGGAGTTTCAGTGGCTCGTCGTCGCTCGCGGCAAGGGAGCGACGCCGCGGCTGGCGTTTCTCGGCTTCATGGGAGTCTGGACGGGCCAGTATTACGACCCGGAATATAACCAGGTCAAAATCTTCACGATGACCGACCGCCCGGTCTATCGTCCCAATCAAAAGGTGCAATTCAAGCTGTGGGTCGAGCGGGCGCAATATGACAATGACAAGAGCGACTTCGCCGGCACGACGTTGCCGATCGCGATCTTCAACCCAAAGGGAGAGAAGATTCTCAGCAAGACGCTCATGGCTGATGCGTTTGGCGGGATGGAAGGCGAGTATGATCTGCCGGCGGACGCCGTGCTCGGTCAATATATGATTCAGCTCGACGAGGGACACAATCTGCCGCTCCAAGCCATCGAGGGAAATCACTTCCGCGTTGAGGAATATAAGAAGCCGGAATTTGAAGTCACGATCAAAGCGCCGACCGAGCCGGTGATGCTTGGCGAGAAGATTACCGCCAAGATCGAGGCGAAATACTATTTTGGGTCGCCGGTCACCAAGGCGACGGTGAAATACAAGGTTCTCCGCACGGACTATTCACAAGACTGGTATCCGCTTGCCCGCTGGGACTGGTGCTATGGCCCGGGATACTGGTGGTTCGCTTACGACTATCCCTGGTACAAGGGGTTCAGAGATTGGGCAGGCTGCCTGCGGCCGACGCCGATCTGGTGGCCGCGTGGCAACGTTACGCCGCCCGAGGTGGTAGCCGAGGTCGAGCGTGAGATCGGCCCCGAAGGCACGATCGAGGTCGAATTCGACACGCAGGTTGCCAAGGAACTACACGGCAATACCGACCATCGTTATACGATCACGGCCGAGGTCCGCGATGAATCCCGGCGGACGATTGTTGGCGAAGGCAAGGTGCTCGTGGCCCGCAAACCGTTCAAGGTGTTTTCGTGGGTCGATCGGGGCTACTACCGCGTCGGCGACACGATCGCGGCCAGTTTCTCGGCCCAGACGCTCGATCAGAAGCCGGTCAAGGGCGAGGGCGTGCTGAAGCTATTGAAGATCAGCTACGACGACAAGCAGCAACCGATCGAAACGCCCCTCCAGCAGTGGCCGCTGGCTACCGATGCGGAAGGCAGGGCCGCGCAGCAACTCAAGGCGTCTGCCAAAGGCCAATATCGCCTTTCTTATTCGTTGACCGATCAGCAGAAGCACACCATCGAAGGCGGATATATCTTTACGATCATCGGCGACGGCTTCGACGGCTCGGAATATCGCTTCAACAACGTCGAGTTAATGCCAGACAAGGCCGAGTACTCGCCCGGCGAGTCAGTCAAACTGCAACTCAACACCAACCGGGCCGATGCCACGGTCTTGCTCTTTTTGCGGCCAACGAATGGCATTTATCTGGAGCCCAAAGTCCTGCGTATGAAGGGCAAGAGCTCACTACAAGAGATTGCCGTCATTAAGAAGGACATGCCCAATTTCTTCGTCGAAGCAGTGACGGTCTTTGGCGGTGACGTTCACAGCGAGACGAAAGAGATCGTCGTCCCGCCGGAAAAGCGCGTCCTTAACGTGGCAGTCCTGCCGTCGAAGGAGCAGTATAAGCCCGGCGAGAAAGGCAGAGTCAAAATCCATCTCACTGACGTCAACGGCGAGAACTTCGTTGGCTCGACGGTTCTCACGATGTATGACAAGTCCGTCGAATACATCTCGGGCGGCAGCAATGTCGGCGACATCAAGAAGTTCTTCTGGGAATGGCGACGGCACCACCATCCCTCGCACCAGGACAGCCTGGCGAAATGGTCGTACAACCTGGCTCTGCCCGGCAAGCAGAGCATGGCCTTCATCGGCGTTTTTGGAGCGAGCGTAGCCGACGATTTGGACGCCGGTGACAACATGCAACTTGCCAAGGCCGACGGCAACGCGAACGGCTTGGCCAATCGCGGCGGAGGCCTCGGTGGCTTCGGCGGAGGCGGCCGCCAGGCTCTCCTTCGCGGAATGGCTGCCGAAGGAGCCCCCATGGCCGCTGCGCCACCCGGCGCGCCGCTTGGCGAGGACAAAGCGGCCGACCGAGCGAACTTTGCGGCGGAAGGCCTCTTCAGCGAGCAGCGCAAGCGCGCCGGCGAAGCCGAGTTCCAGCAAGGCCAGCAACAGGGCGGCCCGCTAGTCGAAGCGGCTGTCCGCACGAAATTTGCCGACACCGCCAAGTGGGTCGGCTCGCTCACGACCGACAAGACTGGCGTCGGCGAAATCGAAGTCGATATGCCCGAGAACCTGACGGCCTGGAAGATCCGGGTCTGGGCGATGGGCCACGGCACGAAGGTCGGCAGCGGCGAAGCCGACGTGGTCACCCGCAAGAATCTCATCATCCGCCTGCAAGCGCCGCGGTTCTTCGTCCAGAAGGACGAAGTCGTGCTGACGGCAAACGTGCACAACTACCTGGCGGCGGAGAAGAACGTCAGCGTCATGCTCGAAGTCCCCGGCGGCGTTTTGCAGCCGCTGGACGGCGTGAATTCAACGCAAGTCGTCAAGGTGCCGGCGAACGGCGAGGCCCGCGTCGATTGGCGGTGCAAGGTGCTGAACGAGGGCGAGGCGATCGTCCGCATGAAGGCCCTCACCGACGAAGAGTCCGACGCGATGGAGATGAAGCTGCCGAGCTACATCCACGGCATGCTCAAGACCGAAAGTTGGGCCGGCACGATCCGACCAGACAAGGATTCGTCGAAGCTTGCGATCAGCGTCCCGGCCGAGCGCCGCGTCGATCAGTCGCAGCTCGAAATCCGCTACTCCCCTTCGCTGGCCCTGGCGATGGTCGATGCTCTGCCGTACCTGGCCGAGTATCCCTACGGCTGCACCGAGCAGACGCTCAACCGCTTCCTGCCGAGCGTCATCACGCAGAAGACGCTGATGCGGATGAACCTCAACTTGGCTGAAATCCGCGACAAGCGGACGAACCTCAACGCCCAGGAGATCGGCGACGACCGCGAGCGGGCCAAGCAGTGGAAGCGTTTTGACCATAACCCCGTGTTTGACGAGGCTGAGCTCAGCCGCATGGTGAAGGAGGGCGTGAAAGCCCTCACCGAGCAGCAGATCAGCGACGGCGGCTGGGGCTGGTTCAGCGGCGTCGGCGAGAGGAGCTGGCCGCACACGACCGCCGTTGTGGTACACGGCCTGCAAATCGCCAAGGCCAACGACGTAGCCCTCGTCCCCGGCGTCGTGGAGAAAGGCGTCGAATGGCTCCAGCGCTATCAGGCCGAGCAGCTCCAGTGGCTCAAAAACTTTGAGCAGAAGCTCGAGAATGTACCCAAGAAACAATATGCCGACGCGCTCGACGCCATGGTCTACATGGTCCTGGTCGATGCCGCGAGCGACAACGCCCTGATGCGCGACCGGCTGTATCGCGACCGGATCGAGTTGCCCGTCTATGCCAAGGCGATGTTCGGCGTCGCGCTCGACAAGGTCGGCGACAAGGAGAAGCTAGCGATGATCGTGCAGAACGTCAGCCAGTTCCTGGTCGAGGACCCCGAGAACGAATCGGCGTACCTCAAGCTGCCGGAGAACAATTGGTGGTGGTACTGGTACGGCAGCGAGGTCGAGGCCAACGCCTATTACCTGAAGCTGCTGGCCAAGGTCGATCCCAAAGGCGAGAAAGCCCCGCGGCTGGTCAAGTATCTGCTCAACAACCGCAAGCACGGAACGTACTGGAACAGCACTCGCGACACCGCGACGTGCGTCGAGGCCTTTGCCGACTATTTGCAGGCCGCGGGCGAGACCGAGCCGGACATGTTCGTCGAGGTCTGGCTCGACGGCGCGAAGCTCAAGGAGGTGCAGATCACCAAGGAGAACTTGTTTACGTACGACAACAAGTTCGTGCTGAGTGGGGCCGAGGTGAAGAACGGCGCTCACGAGATCGAGCTCCGCCGCCGCGGCAAGGGCCCGGTCTATTTCAACACCTACCTGACCAACTTCACGCTGGAGGACCACATCACGAAAGCTGGCCTGGAGGTGAAAGTCGAGCGGCAGTACTACAAGCTCGTCCCCGTGGACAAAACCGTCAAGGTCGAAGGCACGCGTGGGCAGCCGCTGGATCAGAAGGTTGAGAAATACGAGCGGCAACTGCTGAAAGAGGGCGACACGCTCAAGAGCGGCGACCTGGTGGAAGTCGAGCTGGTTATCGAGTCGAAGAACGACTACGAATACCTCCTCTTTGAGGACATGAAAGCGGCCGGCTTCGAGGCGGTCGAGCAACGGAGCGGCTACGGAACCAAGGGCTTGCCGGCCTACGTCGAATACCGCGACAACCGCGTGACTTTCTTCGTCCGCTGGCTCGCCCGCGGCAAGCATTCGGTCAACTATCGCCTGCGGGCCGAAGTCCCCGGCAAATTCGCCGCCCTGCCCACGCGCGCGTCAGCCATGTACGCACCCGAATTGAAAGGCAACTCCGACGAGATCAAGCTCAACATTGTCGATTGAACGGGCTGCCTGACATGTCCCTGCTCCGCTGCCCGATCTGCGACCGGCAATTCGATCCGGCTGCGAGCCAGGCGATGCCGTTTTGCAGCGACCGCTGCCGGCAGATCGACCTCGGCCGCTGGCTGCGGGAAGCTTATTCGGTCCCGGTCGAGCGGGATCCAGACGAAGAAGCGGAGGAGTCGCCGCCCCAGGACGAGCGATAATGGGATGGACAATCGGGCGGCAGTGTGTTTAGTGTTTCGTGTTTGGTGTTTTGAGATGTCCAAACACGAGCTCTAGGCGCCAGGCATCCAGCCCATGACGGACACCATCCGCCGCATCTCCTGGCGTGACCTGTTTCCCTGGTTGATCCTGCTGCGGACGTTCCGGATCGCGATTTCCCCGCCTCTGCTCGCGCTGGCGACGGCAGCGGTGTTGATCGCGCCGCTGGGCTGGCGCTTGGCGGGGCTGGTGTTTCAGCCGAAGTTCGAAAGCGGAACGACAAATCTGCCGGTGTACCAGGCGGCCGGAGAGAATTCGTTCATTGCGCAGTGGACGCCACCGGCTGTGCGGGAGTACCTGCCAGGCGCACAGACCGCATTTCTTGAGGCGTATCAACAATTGGCCGAGCCGCTGGCTCGGCTGTTTCGCATGCGAATTACGCTCCGCGAAATGGCCTACTATGCGTTCGGCTTCTTGTGGACGCTGGCGCTGTGGTCGTTCCCCGGCGCAGTGATATCGCGACACGCAGTCGTAAACCTTGCTGCGGAATCGCCGCCGGGGATCGTCGAGACGGCCCGCTTCGCGGCCCGCCGCTGGCACTGGTACGTGCTGGCGCCGCTCTACCCGCTGGTCCCCGTGTTGATCGTCGCGCTGGGGATCGCCATCCTCGGCCTGCCAATCCAATTTGCCCCGGGGGCGGGCAGCATCCTGGCCGTCCTGGCCTGGATCTTCGTCGCCATCGCCAGCTTGGGCGTCTTGTGGCTGTTCGGCGGCTTGTTGTTCGGCTTTCCGCTAATGTGGCCCACGATCAGCGCCGAGCGCGACGGAGACGCCTTCGAGGCCTTCAGCCGTTCGTATTCGTACGTGTACGGTAAACCGCTGCACTATTTCTTCTATGTCGTCGTAGCTGCGCTGTTTGGGGCGCTGTGCTGGGCGGTCGTTTCCGGGGCGGCGACGCTCTTGCAAGAGTTCGGCTTTTGGGCGCTGGCCTGGGGCGGGACGGCGGCCAAAGTCGAGCCCCTCCGCTTCGCCGCATTGCAATTCGCCCTGGGTCTTCCCGCGCCGCCCAATCAAGGCTGGGCCTTTTCGTTGGGGACGGTCTTGATCGGACTGGTTCTGTGCGTCATTCACGGCGTCGTGGCCGGCTTCCGCTTCACCTATTTCTTCACCGTGGCATCGGCCATCTATTTGCTGCTGAGGCAGGACGTAGACGAGAAGGAGATGGACGAGGTCTTTATCTCTACTTGACGGTTTCAGGCGACGCGCCGTGGCCGCGACCGCTCCGCAGCGTACAATCGGGAGATGGTGTATTCCTTTGGCCGGCTGTTGCAGGCCGCAGGGCTGGCGATTCTGCCTCTGGCGATGGTCATGCAGTTGACCGGTGGCCTCCGCGCACCGACCGGCAACGTCAGCGTCAGCGTGATGTTGCTGCTGATGGTCTTCGGCGTGGTGCTGTTCTCGCTGGGGCGTGTGGTTGAGGGGTATGCTGGGAAAAAGCTGCCTGGCGAGTGAGTCGGTGGTGAGTGGTGACGATGCGCCAGATTCAACAGCTGACTCTCGATCACCGACCCCCGCCTACCGCGCTATTAGTACTAGCGCTGGTATTGCTGCTGGCCCGCGCTACCCAGGCGCAGATCCTGGAGCGCTCGCCCGCTCTGCCGCCGGCGGAGGTGGACCTTCTCGACGCCGCCAGTGCGGCCCATCTCGAGAATGCCCAGCGCTTTCTGGCCGAGAAGCAATGGGCGGAAGCCGTCGAGGCGATCCGCCGCGTGCAAGAGACCGATGCTTCGCGGCTGGTGAAGGTCGGCCTGATGCGGCCCGTCGGCGGTTTCGAACGCTATGTGCCCGCCAGCGAATATTGCCAATGGCGGCTGGCGAGCCTGGCTGCGACTGCGCCCGAAGCGCTCGCCCACTATCGCCGGCTCGTAGATTCGTTGGCCGAGGGGTGGCTCCAGCAGGGAGCGAAAAACAATGACGAGGCGTTGCTCCGGCGCGTCGTGCAGCAGGCCTTTGCTAGCCGGGCGGCCGATGACGCGCTGCTGAAGCTGGGCGATCTGGCCTTGTCGCGCGGCGAGCCGGCGCTGGCCCGCGAGTTCTGGGAACGCCTCGGCCCGAACCTGACCGTACCGCCGCAGGCTGCCGCGGCGTTGCGCACGCCCGCGGGGAGTCCGCTCTGGCTGCCACTCCGGAATTTCGACTTCGCGGGGCGCGGACCCGAGCTGGCGGCATTGCTGCAAGTCGCGGATCCGCCGGCCGCGGGCATCTATCCCGACACGGATCTCGACCTGGCGGCTGTGCGCGCGCGGCTGGTTCTGGCCAGCTTGCTGGAGGGTTCGCGGCGGCGGGCGGAGATCGAGCTGGCCATCCTAAGAGCCGTATCGCCCACGGCGGAGGGAACGCTGGCCGGCCGGCAAGGCCGCTACGCCGATTTGCTGGGCAGCTTGTTGGAAGAATCCGCGTCCTGGCCGCCGCCGCGGCAGTCCACCGATTGGCCGACTTTTGGCGGCAACGAGGCCCGCAGCAAAACCGTCGCCGCGGACCTCGATCCCGCCGGCAAGCCGCTCTGGACTTATCAACTTCCGCGGCTGACGTCGGACCGCGACTGGCTGGGCACCGGCCGGCTGCGCGTCGGCGACGATATGAAGTCGCTGCTCAGTTATCACCCGGTCGTCGTTGGCCAAAAGGTCTATGTGCGGCTCGACGCTCGGGGCAATTCGTACGTGGCGGCCCTGGACCTCAAGACGGGGCAGCCGGTCTGGCAAGTCGATTATCGGCGCGGCCTGTCGCCCCAACGCGACGACGCGGCGGGCCCGTGGGAGGTCAGCGACGCGCACGCCGGGCTGGTCCGACACATCGGAGTGGCCCGTTACACGCTCTCGGCCGGCGGCGGCAAATTGTTCGCCCGCATGGGCTCGCCGCTGACTGCGCCTCGCGAGCGGATGAATCAGCCGCTATTGGCGAAGGAACAGGGCTTTTTGCTCGGCCTCGATCTGGCGACGCAGGGCAAGCCGCTGGAGGGATTTCCGATTCGTCCGGAGAGCCTCGATTGGTCGTTTGAGGGTACGCCGCTGGCGGCGGGCGGGACGATCTATGTGGCGATGCGCAAGCTGGAGGGCGCGCGGACGCAACTCCACCTGGCGGCGTTTGAATTGCAGACGACTTCGCTCGGCGTGGTCGATGACCGCGCGGAAGACGCCCGCCCCGCCGGCCGCATGAGATGGCGGACCCGCATTTGCTCTGCACTCTCGCCGGGCGGCGGCGATTTCGATTGCCTCTCGCACCTGCTCGTGACGCTCGACTCCGGCCGGCTGTACCTCAATACGAACTGCGGCGCGGTCGCCGCCGTCGATGCCGCAGACGGCCGCCTGCTCTGGCTCGTGAAGTATCCGCGGGCCGAGATTCGCCTGAACGACCCCGATCGTTCGTCGGCTCACCTGTTTCGCGATGTGACTCCCTGCCTGGCCTGGAAAGATCTGATCATCGTCGCGCCGAGCGACTGCGATCGACTGTTTGCTTTGTACGCTTCCTCCGGACAGCTCGCCTGGACCTCCGAGGTTGACGCCGTGCACCTGCTGGGCGTGGAGGGCGACGTGCTGCTGGCCAGCGGCGACGCGCTGTATTGGATCGACGTCAACACCGGCCGCCAGCTCGCCCAGTTTCCACCGGGAAAGCTCGGCGGCGCGGAGCAAGCCGCTGCTTCGCCGCGCGGACTGGGCCGAGGCGTGGTCGCGGGCGGCCACGTCTGGTTCCCGACGCGGGAGAGCATTTTCGTCTTTGAGACTCAGCCTGCGGCCGGCGATTTCGGCCAGCAGCCGCGACTGGTCCGCACGATTCCGCTCTTCCCCCGCGGCGTCACCGGCGGCAACCTGGTGATCGCCGAGGGAATACTATTAATAGCAGGCGGCGATAAACTAACCGCGTTCGCCCAGTAGCCCACCGACTTACCGACCACTGACCACCGATCTACCTTCCGCCATGCCGCCCGACGACGACATTCAAGCCGTTCACCGCCTCAAAGAGGCCTATCAGCAGATCACTACGGAGCTGGCGAAGGTCGTGATCGGCCAAAAGCAGGTGATTGAAGAGCTGCTGGTGGCGATGTTCGCTCGCGGCCACTGCCTGCTCGTGGGCGTACCCGGCCTGGCCAAGACTCTCATGATCCGCACCGTGGCCGACGCGCTGGCGCTGCAGTTCAGCCGGATTCAGTTTACGCCGGACTTGATGCCCTCCGACATCACGGGGACGGAGGTCATTCAGGAAGACAAGGCCACGGGCCACCGCGAGTTTCGCTTCGTGAGCGGGCCGATCTTCGGCAACGTGATCCTGGCCGACGAGATCAACCGCACGCCGCCCAAGACGCAGGCCGCGCTGCTCGAGGCGATGCAAGAGCACCAGGTCACCGTCGGCGGCCGCAAGCATCTGCTGCCGGAGCCGTTCTTCGTGCTGGCGACGCAGAACCCGATCGAGCAGGAAGGAACGTACCCGCTGCCCGAGGCCCAGCTCGACCGCTTCATGTTCCACGTCTGGGTCGATTACCCGTCGGCCGAGGAAGAACTGGAGATCATCAAGCGGACGACGGCCGACATCGAGGTCAAGATCACGCCGACGCTGCATGCCGAAGACATCGCCGCACTGACCAAAATCGTCCGCAAGGTGCCGGTGGCCGATCACGTCGCCCGCTACGCGATGCAGCTCGCCCGCCTGACACGGCGGCAAGAGCCCGACGCGCCGGAGTTCGTCCGCGAATACGTGCAGTGGGGCGCAGGCCCGCGTGCCAGCCAGTACCTCGTGCTCGGCGCGAAGGCCCGCGCGGTGCTGCTGGGCCGGTTCTTCGTGACCCACGACGACATCCGGGCGATCGCCCCGCCGGTGCTGCGGCATCGGCTGAAGATGAATTTCAACGCCGATGCGGCGGGCGTTTCGGCGGACGAGGTGATCCGCCGCCTGCTGGCACACGTTCCTTTCGCCGCCGACGAGGCTCCCGCACGTGGCATCCCCGACGTCTATCGAGCCGCAAACGCTGGCTAAGCTCAAGGGCCTCCGCCTGCGGGCTCGCCACATCGTGGAGGGCTACGTC
>DASRJB010000159.1:0-5637 GCA_035649715.1 Pirellulaceae bacterium | reverse complement strand
CGAAGGCCAAGGCGGTGACCGCCGACAAGCACCGCGGCATCGTCAGCTACTTCTGGGCCTACACGAACAAGCACATCGTCTACACGCAGGACAAGAACGGCGACGAAGATGATCACGTCTATTGCGTGGACCTGGAATCGGGCCAGACCAGGGACCTGACGCCGATCGCCAAGATCGCCGCGGAAATCGACACGGTCAGCGAGAAATTTCCCAGCGAGATCGTCGTGGGCATCAACGATCGCGGCGAGCGGCAGTTTCACGACCTGTACCGGATCAACATCCTCACCGGCGAGCGAAAGCTCTTGCAGGAAAATCCCGGCATGGCCGGGTTCCTTTGCGACGACGACTACCGCGTGCGGTTCGCCCTGAACATCACCGAGCAGGGGGGCCAGGAGCTGCTCAAGCCGGCCGCCGGCGGCAAGTGGGAGCCGATGATCAAAATCGACGCCCTCGACGCCATGACCACCAGCCCCGCCGGCTTCGACAAAACGGGCGAGCACCTGTTCTTTCTCGACAGCCGCAACCGCGACACGACTGCCCTGACGACGATCGACCTGAAGTCGGGCGAGCAGAAGCTGCTGGCCGCCGATCCGCGGGCGGATCTCAGCGGGGCCCTGACGCATCCGACCGAGAAGAACGTGCAGGCGGTGAGCTTCACCTACGCCCGCACCGAGTGGAAGATCCTCGACGAATCGATCCGCGGCGACCTGGACTATCTCAAAACCGTCGCCGACGGGGAGGTGCAAATCACCGGCCGCACGCTCGACGACAAGCGGTGGACCGTGGCCTACCTGATGGATAACGGCCCGGTGCGGTTCTACATCTACGACCGGCAGCCGGCCAAGAAGACCACATTCCTGTTCACCAGCGACCGCGAGCAGGAGAAGCTGCCGCTGGTGAAGATGCACCCGCAGACGATTCCGTCCCGCGACGGCCTCCAGCTCGTCAGCTATCTGACGCTGCCCAAGTGGACCGATCCGGACGGCGACGGCCGGCCCGATCGGCCGCTGCCGCTGGTGCTGAATGTGCACGGCGGCCCGTGGGCTCGCGACGATTGGGGCTACGATCCCGAGCATCAGCTGCTGGCCAATCGCGGCTACGCGGTGCTGGCGGTCAACTACCGGGGCTCGACCGGCTTCGGCAAGGACTTCATCAACAAGGCCAACCGCGAGTGGGCCGGCAAGATGCACGACGACCTGATCGACGCGGTCAACTGGGCGGTGGCCGAAAAGATCGCCGCGAAGGACAAGGTGGCGATCATGGGCGGCAGCTACGGCGGCTATGCGACGCTGGTCGGCCTGACGTTCACGCCCGAGGTCTTTGCCTGCGGCGTCGATATCGTCGGGCCGTCGAGCCTGATCACGCTGGCCGAGAACCCGCCGCCCTATTGGTTCAGCTTTCTGCCGATCATGAAGCTCCGCGTCGGCGACTGGACGACGCCCGAGGGCCGCAAGTTTCTCGAATCGCGATCGCCCCTGTTCAAGGCCAACAAGATCGTGCGGCCGCTGCTCATCGGCCAGGGAGCGAACGACCCGCGGGTCAAGCAGTCCGAGGCGGACCAGATCGTCAAGGCGATGAACGACAAGAAGATTCCGGTGGCTTACGCCCTGTTCCACGACGAAGGGCACGGCTTTGCCCGACCCGAGAACCGCTTTGCGTTCTACGCCATCACCGAGGCCTTCCTGGCCAAACACCTCGGCGGCCGCGCCGAGCCGATCGAGGGCGCCTTTAAGGGCGCCGACTTCAGCATGCCCAGCGGGAAGGACGAAGTGCCGGGAGCGGCGGAGGCGCTTGCGAAACAGAAGGAGCGGGTCGAAAAATAGGACTCGGGCTTTAACGCAAAGTTGCAAAGCTGCAGAAGTCGCAAAGGCGATTATGAAACTCATTGAACTGATGCCGCTGCTCGCCCGCGGCGAGGAAGGCTTTTTCGTCGTAGCGATTGTCGTCGCGCTGGGCATCGCCCTGGCGATCCGCCTCTTGGCAGGAACGCTCGACCACGACCGGATTCGCCAATACGTCCAGCAGCGAGGCGGCTCGGTGCGGAGCATTCAGTGGTCGCCCTTCGGCCACGGCTGGTTCGGTGACAAGCACCATCGGATATACGAAGTCGCCTACGACGACGCCGACGGCAACCCGCACGTCGCCACCTGCAAGACGTCGCTCTGGTCCGGCGTCTATTGGACCGAGGACCAGGTCGCCGGCCGGCAGCCGTTTGCCAGGCTTCCGCGGCCCCCTGCCAACGTCTTCGAAGACCCCGCGCAGCTCGCCGCCGAGAATCAGCGGTTGCACGAGGAAGTGCAGCGCCTGAAGCAGGAGCTAAAGCACCGCGGGTAGAACAACTCGAAAGCTGGAAATCGCGTTGCCGCCCCGCTACACTGACCAGCGCCTTGGGCAGCCGTTCTCCGCGCCAATCCGGCTCTTCTTGTCGCTTTTTTGCACGAAAGACCCTCCCATGACACGCACCGCTTCCCGCCGTCAGTTCCTGCAGACCTCCGCCGCCGCGGCTGCCGCCGCCAGCGTCCCCTATTTCGGCTGGTCGGCACAGACCATCGCCCAGGACGCCAAGACCGAGAGCAAGAACGATCGGCCGCTCCTCGGGTGCATTGGCACGGGCGACCGCTGGAATGGCGTCGGGCCGCAGGCGATGAACCATGCCGACTGTGTGGCGGTGTGCGACGTCGATGCGAATCACATGGAGAAGGGCAAGCAGCGGGCCCTCGATTCCAACAGCAAGAAGGGCCGCGAGCGGACCGTCGAAGCGTACGAAGACTATCGCAAGCTGCTCGACCGCAAGGACATCGAGGTGGTGACGATCGTCACGCCCGACCACTGGCACAGCAAGATCGCGATCGAAGCGATGAAGGCCGGCAAGGACGTCTATTGCGAGAAGCCGCTGACCCTGACGATCGACGAAGGCAAGCAGATTCTCAAGGTGCTGAAAGAAACCGGCCGCGTGTTCCAGGTCGGCACGCAGCAGCGGAGCGAGATGCAGGCCGAGCGGGGCAAGTTCCCGCAGCAGTTCCTGACCGCCGTGGCCCTCTGTCGCGAGGGACGGCTGGGCAAGATTCAAAAGGTCGAGTGCCGGATCGGCGGCTCGACCAAGAGCCCCGAGCTGCCGAAGGTGCCGGTGCCGACGGGCCTCAACTGGGAGATGTGGCTGGGGCAGGCCCCGCTGGTCGATTACGTCTCATCGCCGACGGGCAGCTCGAACCGCGGCTACCCCGCCAGCCGCTGCCACTACGAATTCCGCTGGTGGTACGAATACTCGGGCGGCAAGATGACCGACTGGGGCGCGCACCACGTCGATATCGCCACCTGGGCGATCGGCATGGAGAACAGCGGCCCGACCAGCGTCGAAGGGGTCATGGCCGTGCATCCCGTCGATTTCAAGGACGGCTGGCCGACCGCGGACAATCAATACAACGCGGCCACGAAGTTCGACGTGAAGTGCCTCTATCCCAACGGGGTCGAGCTGCACATTCTGTCGGACGGCGAGAACGGCATTCAGATCACCGGCGACAAGGCCGAGCTGTTTGTCAGCCGCGGCAACCTCCGCGGCACGGCCGTTGATGCGCTAAAAGACATGCCGCTGCCCGACGAGACGATCGCCAAGCTCTACAAGGGCAAGAAGCCCGGCAACCACATGGCGAATTTCTTCGAGTGCTGCCAGGACCGCACGCAGCCGATCAGCGACGTGCCTACGCACCACCGGGCGATGACGACCTGCCACCTGGCGAACATCGCGATTCGCCTGGGCCGCAAGCTCACCTGGAACCCCGAGACCGAGCAGATCGTGGGCGACGAAGCCGCCGCCGCCTTCTGCAAGCGCGAGCAGCGGAAGGGGTATGAGATCGTCACTTAGTCAGTGGCCAGTAGGGAACTAACGACTGACCAACCACTACTTGCAACACTGCATTTTCGGACCATAATACGTCCCATGCGACGCAGCCGCGGTTACTTTTGGTGGTTTAGCTTTACCTTCGGGCCGCCGGGGCCGCGGGAGGTGCGTCGCTAAGAACCGCCGCATTTCAGCCAACTACAGCCCCGAGGACCGGAAGGTCGCTCGGGGTTTTTTGTTGAACCTGGCGGGCGTTTTTCGGTTGGGGCTTTGTCGGTAGTCAGTTGTCAGTGGTGCTTGGAAGCCCGATCTGCAACTGACCGCTGACCACTGACCACCCGCCATGAACGCCCTACTACCCACATTTACCGGAATCCGGGAGTTGTTTTCGATGATCGTCGTCATGGAGCAGGGGGCCACGGCCGAGCAGATCCGGCACATGGCCGAGCGGGTCGAGAGCCTGGGCCTGAAGGCCCACGTCATTCAAGGCACCGAGCGGACCGTCATCGCCGCCATCGGCGAAAAGCGGGACGGCACGCGCGAGTCGCTGGCCAGCGGCCCGGGCGTGGAAAGCGTGATGCCGATCCTCGCGCCGTACAAGGTCGCCAGCCGCGAGGTGAAGAAAGAGCCGACGCAGGTCGCCGTGCGGAGCCTGCGGGTCGGTGCGGGGCACGTCGGCATCATCGCCGGCCCCTGCTCGGTCGAAAGCGAAGAGCAGATTCTCGCCTCGGCCCGCGCGGTCAAGGCCGCCGGCGGCACCGCCCTCCGCGGCGGAGCGTTCAAGCCGCGGACCAGCCCCTACAGCTTCCAGGGCCTCAAAGAGGAGGGCCTCAAGCTGCTGGCCCTCGCCCGCCAGGAAACCGGCCTGGCGATCGTGACCGAAGTGATGAGCACCGAAGAGGTCGAGCTCGTCGCCCAGTACGCCGACGTGCTGCAGGTCGGCGCGCGGAATATGCAGAACTATCGCCTGCTGGAGTCGGTCGGGCAGGCGCGGAAGCCTGTGCTGCTCAAGCGCGGCCCCAGCGCGACGATCGAAGAGCTGCTCCTGGCCGCCGAGTACATCCTCAACGAAGGCAATCCCGAGGTGATGCTCTGCGAGCGCGGCATCCGCACCTTCGAAGCCCACACGCGATTCACGCTGCCGCTGGCGACGGTGCCCTACCTGCATCACAAGACGCACCTGCCGATCGTCGTCGATCCCAGCCACGGCACCGGCCACACGTATCTCGTGCCCGATATGGCCGTCGCCTCGATCGCCGCCGGCGCCGACGGCTTGATCCTGGAGGTCCATCCCGATCCCGAACGAGCCCTCTCCGACGGCTATCAGTCGCTCAATTTTCCGCAATTTCTCGATACGATTGCCCGCTGCCGGGCCGTGGCGGCCGCGCTGGGCAAGACGCTATAAACGTGCACATGGGGCAGACATTCCGGTCTGCCGAATGTACTAGCGCCGCCAACCGGAGTGGCCGGATGCCCGATATCGTCCTGGAAAACCGCCGCGTCCTCAGCACGTGGCGGGTGCCGCTCTCACGGACCTACGTCGCGCGGTTCGGCGCGCCGGTGGTGACCCACGTCGATCCGCTGATCTTCCTGCGCAAGTTCTTCGCGTACTGCATGGACTGCGACTTCTGCCACGACTCCTGTTGCCGCTTCGGCTGCGACACGAGCCTGGCGACGGTCGAGAATCTCGAAACGAAATTCGGCAACGACCTGGAGCAATACACGGGCACGTCGCGGGCCGACTGGTTCGAGCCGGAAGTCTACGCCGACCGCGACTTCCCCGGCGGACGGTTTCGCTC
>DASRJB010000158.1:0-3538 GCA_035649715.1 Pirellulaceae bacterium | reverse complement strand
GCTCCTGCTCAGGCACGGCGATCCACTCGCTGCCTTTGAGGGCCGCCACATCGAGCCAATCCGGATTCACCAGCAAGCGGCCGTCGGGCAGCGCCGTGCAGGCGGTCTTCAGATGGAGGCAGCCGCGGGCGACGGCGGTCGCCAGCGAGTAGCCGTAACGGCCGGCCAGGGCGGCCAGGGCGGCAATTCCCGCGGCGTCGGTCCGGTCCGAAAGGCCAACCAGCAGCTTGCGGTCGATCCTCAGCACGTCGCCCCCTTCCAGCAGCGCCGGCAGCTCGATCCGCTCGACCTCGCGATATTCGCGGAGCACGAGTTCAATCCCGGGCAACTCGCCGCGGCGGGCGGATGTGCCCATCGAGGCCACGATGGCGACTTCATCGAGCACGACGGCCGTGTCTTCCAGGAATACACCGTCGGGAAAGTGGGCGTTGGTCTCCAGCACGCGGACCGCCGCTCCGCAGCCGGCCAGCAAACGGCAATACTCGGCGTGCTGGTCGAGGGCCCGCGAGAAGTCGATCTCCGTCCGTCCGACGTACGTCCGGACGCCCAAATCCATCCGCAGCGACGGCGTTTGGGTGAGCGCGAGCATGGCTGACCCTACGGCTGCATCCCCAGCTTGATCATCAGCGCTACGCGGTTGGTCTCGGACGCCTTGAACAGCTTATCGGGATAGGTGCGGTGCTTGACCATGGCATTGTATATGGCGGCTTCGCGGTAGTTGTGCGAGCTGAGGCCTGCCAGGTATTGCAGCCGCAGGTTGCGGTCGCGGTTAAGCTGGGCGTCTTTGGTCCAGGGGGCCAGGTCCTGGGCGGTGCCGGCATAGGTCGCCAGCAGGTCGAGCCCCGAGAGGAAGCCGACCTCCTCCAGCGACCAGGCCAGCAGGTCGTCGCTCAGCACGCGGGCCTCCAGCCGATCGACGTCGATCGTCAGCGGCCCAACGTGCCCCAGCAGCACGGTATCGTACCCCGCCCCGCCGGAGTCGTTGCTCCATACCGTCCCTTCGGGGAAGACGGCGAAAAACGTCGCCACTTCGCTCTTGACCACGTCCATGCTGCTTTCGTACAGCGGCACCCACTGCGTAATCACCCCGCCCGGATTCAGCCGGGCCTTGCAGAGCTCGAAGTATTCCTGCGTATAGAGGGTCGCCGCACCTTTGACCCAGGGATGGATCGGGTCGGAGGTGATGATGTCGAACGTCTCGCGGGTCGTGAGGATGTAGTGACGGGCGTCGTCGTAGACGATCTGGACCTTGGGGTCCTTCACCACGTCGTAGTTCTGCCGGCCGAATCGCGGGGCGATTTCCTTGGGGATCGGCGGCTCCAGTTCGCAGATCACGATCCGCTCGACCTCCGGATGGGCCAGGAACGAGCCGGCCGTCACTCCGGCCCCGCAGCCGACGACCAGCACCGTCCGCGGGTTCGGATGCACCAGCGCCGGAATGTGGCCCAGCATCCGCTGCAGCCGCATGTCCTGCGGCTGCGTGCTGGCCTCGACCTTGCCGCTGACATGGAAGCTGAGCGTGCTTTCGCCCTTGAGCGTGACCGCGACCGACGAGTTCATCCCTTCGCCCTGGTACTGGACCTGCGTCGAGCCCAGCGGTGGATATTCCCAGTGGCGGGTGGCCAGGTAGCGGCCCTCGGCGATCAATTCGCCGGGAGTCGGCGGCACGTGCCGGCTGAGCCACCAGGCGGCGAAGAGGCCGGCCAGTAAGGCCAGCGCTCCGGCCAGGCCGGGGCGCCGGCTGACGCTGGCTTCGCTGGAAGTTTCCCCGCCGATGAGCAGCGGCGCGAGCGCGACGACTGCCGAGCCCGCCGAAATCAGGATCAGGAGCTGCTGGGTGTATTGCGTGCCGGCCGCGGGAATCAGCCAGACGCTCGTGCCGACTGCGCCCAGGATCGCGCCGATCGTGTTCGCGGCATAGACCGCGCCGACCAGCCGGCCGGGGTCGGGCGAGCGGGAGGTGTTAGCCTCCCGATGATTATCGGGAAGCTGACGCATCCCGCTCGCCGCGGCCAGGGCCAGCGGAAAGCTCGCCCCCCAGAGCACGGCGGAGGGCAGAATCGCCCAGGCACAGCGGAGCACGTCGAGCTGGAACGTGTGCCAGGGGCTGCTGGCCTGCGAGGGATCGATGGGCCAGTAAGGCAGCGACCGCGCGAGCTGGAACGCGGCCCAGGCGATCGTCGCGGCAAGCAGGAGCTGGCAGCCGCCGAGCAAGACGCGCGGCGAAACGCTGCCGCGGGCCAGCCACGAGGCGATGCTGCTGCCGATCCCCAGGCCGATCAGGAACACGGACAGAATGATCGAAAACGTATAGACCGAGCCGCCCAGCATCAGCGACAGGAGGCGGGTCCAGACGACCTCCGCGGCGAGGGCCGCCAGGCCGGAAAGGCCGATCGAAATCAAGACGGTCCAGTTGGCGCTCGCAACCGGAGCGGAAGTCGCCGCCTCTCGATGGCGGGCCGGTGCGGCATAGGGCGTCCGGGCCGCCAGCGCCAGGCCGACAAGCGCGACCGCGAGGTTGATCGCCGCGGCGACGTACGTGGCGGTCGCCATGTCGTAAATGCGGAGCAAATAGAAGCCGGCGAGCAGGCAGCCGAGGACCGCGCCGGCGATGTTGCCGCCGTAAAAGAACCCCAACCAGGAAACGCCCCGCGGCGTGGCTTCGACCCAGCGGGCAATCGCCGGCAGCGTGGCCCCCATCAGCACCGTCGGCGGCAAGAGGCAGAGCGCCGCGACCGCGCCGCGGAGGAAATAGCCGGCAATGCCGTAACCGGCCCAAGCGGTGTAGAGCCGGCCGATCAGCGGCACGACAAACAGCGCCGCGATGCCGATCGCGCCGATGCCCAGCTCCAGGTACGCGTACGCCGCCAGCGGATGCCGGTCCCGGCCGATCACCCGCGGCAGCAACAGGCTCCCCAGGCACATTCCGCCCATGAATGTGCCGAGCAGTACTCCCAGCGACACCGCGGACGAGCCGATCACGAGCTGCAAGAGTTGAAACCAGACGATTTCGTAGATCAGCGCCGCGCAGCCGCTGCCCACAAAGAGGAGTAAGAGAAGCGGCAGCGTGCGGTCGGTCGAACGGTCGGGCATGGGAGTCGGTGGTCGGTTGGTCGGTGGTCGGTCGGTCAGGGACTGGTTCCCAAGCTCCGCTTGGGAACCCACGTTCGGAAGCTCCGCTTCCGGGCACACGAAGCAGAGCTTCGGGAGCTTGCGTTCCCAAGCGGAGCTTGGAAACGAGTAATACCACTCACCACCAACCACTCACCACTCACCGGCCGCTCGCGGCCGCCACTTCCACCGCATACACGTGCGTCGGCCCGTGCATGTTGGAGCGGAAGACGACCCAGCGGCTGTCGGGAGTGATGGTGACGTTCGGTTCCAGGCGGTAGTTGTGCTTGGACAGGTCGACCAGCCGCTCCCAGGCGAGCGTGCCGTCCGCCTGCGGCCGGTAGAGATAAATCCACTGGCCGTCCACGGCGAAGGCGACCTGGCCGGGATCGCCGCCGTCACCGGCAAACAGCTTCCCGTCACGCGA
>DASRJB010000157.1:0-4230 GCA_035649715.1 Pirellulaceae bacterium | reverse complement strand
CGATCTGGCCTTGGGGCCGGACGGTTTGATCTACGCGATCCACGGGGATTCGGTGGACGTCCCCAGCGAGCAGGTCACCGATTTCACGTCCCCGTTTCGCGAGGCGCGCCGCGGCCAGCGGACCAGCGAAGGGCATCTGATCCGCACCGACCGCGACGGGCAGAAATGGGAAGTGCTGTGCGGCGGGTTGCGGAATCCATTCGGCGTGGCCTTCAGCCCGCTTGGAGATGCGTTCACCTACGATGCCGACGCCGAATTCGACATGGGATCGAGCTGGTATCGGCCGACGCGGATCGTGCAGCTTGCGGCGGGCGCCGATTACGGCTGGCGGGGCGTGACCGGGCAGTGGCCGCCGTACTTTCCCGACCATGCCGACAATGCGCTGCCGGTGCTCGACATCGGCAAAGGCTCGCCGACGGCAGTCGCCTTTGGGACGGAGACGAATTTTCTTTCGGGCGAGTATCAGGGTGCGCTGTTCGTCCTCGACTGGGCCTATGGACGCATTCTGGCGGTGCACCTGGCGCTGCGCGGCGGCGGTTACCGGGCGCAAGCGGAGACGTTTCTCAAGGGGCGGCCGCTGAATGTGACCGATCTGGCCATTGGTCCAGATAAAGCGATGTACATCGTCACCGGCGGACGGAAGACGCAGTCGGCCCTATACCGCATCGCGGTCAGCCTCAACGCTTTTCTAGAACAGCCGACTTCGGGACACGAGCAGGCATGTCAGACCCATGCCGACAAGGCCCGCGTGCTGCGGCGGATGCTGGAGAGTCGCCACCGCGGCATCGGCGCCGAGGCAGTGGCGTTTGCCTGGCCGCATCTTGATTCGCCTGACCCGGTTATCCGCCACGCGGCGCGAATTGTCGTCGAGCACCAGCCGCTGGAAACATGGCGGGAACGGGCCCTGCACGAGGAGCGCACGACGGCTGCACTGACCGGACTGTTGGCCCTGGCCCGCAGCCGCGACTCGTCGTCGCTGCCGGCGGTGCTGGATCGATTGGGTGCGTTTTCGCTGGAACAGCTTGATGTCGGTCAGACGCTGTCGCTGCTCGATGCTTACGCGCTATGCCTGGAGCAAACGCCGCAGGCGATGGAGGAGCGCAAGCAGCGGATCGTCGCGCAGCTCGCACCGCACTATCCGCATCCGGCGGCCCAGCGACATGCCGCTTGCCCGCTGGGGACGGGGACGCACGTGCAGCGAAAGCTTGCGCGGCTGCTGGTGCACCTGGAAGCGCCCGGGGCGGTCGAGAAGACGGTCCGCTCGCTGCTGGAAAGTAGCGTGCAGGAGGACCGGATTCACGCGCTGCTCGTGCTGAGGAGCGCGCGCTCCGGCTGGACCATTCCGCTGCGCAGGGCCTATTTCGCCGCGCTTAACGAAGGTGCAACCTTCGTCGCCGGCGAGGGAATGCCGAAGTTTCTGACCCAGTTGCGTGACGACGCCTCCAAGACCCTCAGCGATGCCGAGCGGAAGGAGCTGGCGGACGTGCTCTCTGTCGCCGCGCCGCCGGCAGATGAAACGCCGCCTCCGGTCCGCGCGGTGGTCAAAAAGTGGACGCTGGACGACTTGGCGCCCATGCTTTCCGACGCTTCGCGCAAAGGGGACGCCGCGAAAGGCGCGGGCGTGTTTCGCGATGCGCTGTGCGTCCGCTGCCATCGCGTTGGCGCGCGGGGACCGGCGGTCGGTCCGGACCTAACGCACGTCAGCGGCCGCTTCAGCCGCCGGGACATGCTCGCATCGATTCTCACGCCGTCCAAAGTAGTCGCCGAGAATTATCGCAACGTGCAGGTCAGCACGACCGACGGACGGAACATCCTGGGGCGGGTGCTCTTGGAAGGAGATTACCGCTCCGAAAAGCTCCGCATCGCCACCGATCCCTTGCGTCCATCGGTCATCGTCGAGCTTTCCAAGCAGGAAATTGAGCAGTATCGCGAGACGGAAACCTCGCCGATGCCCGATGGTCTCGTGGACACGTTTCGCGCCGAGGAGGTGCTCGATTTGATCGCATATCTCGAGGGGGGCGCTCGCCAGCCGTAGCCTTGCTTGTTATCAAGCAGAGGATTGGCTGCGATAGATTTCCTCTCCATCGCGGAACACGCGCCGCACCGTCATGTCGCTACCGAGTACCACAAGGTCGGCCCGCTTGCCGGCGGCAATGCTGCCCAGCTCGCAATCCCAGCCGGCAATCCGCGCCGGCGTCAGCGACGCCATCCGCACCACCTCCCATAGCGGCCGGCCGGTCAGCGCCTGGAAAGTGCGCACCATGTGGTCCATCCCCTGGATGCTGGAAGCCAGCCCGGTGCCGCTCGGCATCATCCCCACGCCGTCGCGGCTGATCATCGGTTCGCCGCCGTCGAGCGGCCCCATCATGTAATTCCCGTCGGGCATGTCGAGTGCCCGGTTGCAGTCGGTCACCAGCGCTAGCCGATCGGGCCCTTTGATCTTCAGCGCGAGCAAGAGCAGATCGGCCGACAGGTGCTTGCCGTCGGCAATCACTTCGGTCGTCAGCTCGTCGAAAAAGAGCGTCGCCTCCAGCACGCCCCCTTGCATGGGATACATCTGGAATTGCCGCAGCCGCGTTTTGTCCGACATCGCGCAGAACAAGTGATCGACGTGCCGCACGCCCCACTGCACAGCCTGGGCCATCTGCTCGAACGTGGCCCAGGAGTGGCCGACGTTGGTGCGAATGCCGCGGTCAGCGCAGGCCAGGGCGAACTCCCTGGCCCCTAGCACCTCCGGTGCGACGGTGCAGGTTACCAGCAAATCGGCGAATTCGAGGTACTGGAGGTATTCTTCGGCAACCGGCGGGCGGATCGGGCCGCCCGGATGAGCGCCGCGGGCTTCGTAGCGGAAGTACGGGCCGTAGAAGTGTGCACCCAGCACGCGGGCCCCCCGCGGCGCGGGACGCTCGCGAAACCGCCGCGTCGTTTCCAGGACGGTGAGGATCTGATCGTGGCGGGCGACGGTCGTTGTCACCGCCATGCTCGTCGTGCCGTGGCGGGCATGAGCCGCCAGTGCCGTGGAAAACGCCTCGTCGGTGCCGTCCATGAAGTCGGCCCCGGACCCGCCGTGCACGTGCAAATCGACAAAGCCGGGGGCGACGTAACCATCGCCGGCATCGATGACGGTGCCCGTCGCAGGTGCGCCGGTAGATTGGCCGACGCCGATGATCCGGCCGCCGGCAACTTGCACTTCGCCGCCTGCCAGAATGCCGTCGGGTAAGATGACGTTTCCGCGAAAGATGATTGTGCCTGGGTTCATCGCGCTTAATCCCACCGCGTCGTGATTTTCTTGGCCTGCGTCCAAAAGCCGATGGAACTCTTGCCGGTAATGTCGCCGACGCCGTACTTTGAGTCATTCCAGCCGCCGAAGCCGAACGGCTCGCGCGGCACCGGCACGCCGACGTTCACGCCGATCATGCCGCTCGAGGCCCGCTGGACGAAGTGCCTGGCCGCCTGGCCGTCGCGGGTGTAAACGGCGGCCGCATTGCCGAAGGGGGAGGCGGTCTCGATCGCCAGCGCCTCGTCGATGTCCCGGGCACGAATGATCGCCAGCACGGGGCCGAACACTTCTTCCTGAGCAATCCGCATGTCGGGGCGGACGCGATCGAGCACCGTTGGTCCAATGTAGAAACCGTTTTCACAGCCGCGCACGACCGCGCCGCGGCCGTCCACGAGCACCTTGGCCCCCGCCGCCTCCGCCTCGCTGATCAGCCGCTCGATGCGCTCCTTCGACTGCCGCGAGATCACGGCCCCCAACGTCTGACCGGGAACGATGCGGCGGGCCTCGTGGCAGATCTGCTCGATGATCTGCTCGACGTGGCCGATCGCCACCAGCGTCGCAGCGGCCATGCACCGCTGCCCCGCACAGCCCGACATCGACGCGGTCACGTTGACGGCTGTCTGCGGCACGTCCGCATCGTCGAGCACGACGAGGTGGTTCTTGGCGCCTCCGAGGGCCAGCACGCGCTTGAGCTTGCCGGCGGCCCGCGCGTAGACCTGGCGGGCAACCGGCGTCGAGCCGACGAACGTCACGGCCGCGATCCGCTCGTGATCGCAGATCGCTTCCACCACGCGGCCGTCGCCGTGAATGGAGCTGAAGACGCCCGCCGGCAGCCCAGCCTCGGTCAGCAGCTCCGCCGTCCGCTGCGCCGTCAGCGGCACTTTCTCCGAGGTCTTCAGAATCAGGCAGTTGCCCAGGCAAATCGCGATCGGAATCGTCCAGTGCGGAAC
>DASRJB010000156.1:0-8277 GCA_035649715.1 Pirellulaceae bacterium | reverse complement strand
GCCGACGGACTGATCCGCGACGTCACCCGCGAAGCCTTCATCGAGAGCGGCAACATCGAGATCATCGAGGCTAATACCTCGGGCGTACTCACGACGCTTCGCCGCGGCGAGGCTCCGGTGCTCGTCCGTTACGAGGGCGCTTATGCCGCGACGACGATCGTCTGCATGGGCGACCGCACAGGCTTCGCCTGGCAGCCGCAACCGGTGCACAACTACATCGATCCGCTTGTCGATAAGAAGCTCCAGGCGGTCAAGGTCCTGCCCAGCGAACTCTGCACCGACGAGGAGTTCGTCCGCCGCGTGTACCTCGACCTGACGGGCTTGGCCCCCAGCGCGGCGCAGACCCGCGAATTCCTGGCCAATCCCGCGCCGAGCAAGGCCAAGCGCGAGGCCCTCGTCGATCAGCTCATCGGCAGCCGCGAGTACGTCGAGCACTGGACGAACAAGTGGGCCGACATGCTGCAAGTCAACCGTAAGTTTCTGGGAGAAGAAGGCTCGGCGGCCCTGAGGAATTGGATCAAGGATCGGATCGCGCAGAATCAGCCCTACGATCAATTTGCCCGCGACGTGATCACCGCCAGCGGCTCGAACATGGAGAATCCGCCCGCTGCTTATTGGAAGGTCAATCGCGACCCGGCCGCCGCAATGGAAAACACCACGCACCTCTTCCTGGCAGTGCGCTTCAACTGCAACAAGTGCCACGACCATCCGTTCGAGCGCTGGACCCAGGACCAGTACTATCACCTGGCCCAGTACTTCGCTCAGGTCAGCCGCAAGGAAGACGCGACGTTCAGCGGTCAGAAGGTCGGCGGCAGCGCAGTCGAAGGAGCGGTGCCGCTCGTCGAGGTGGTTTACGACGGCACGAGCGGCGATGTGAAACACGATCGCACGGGGCAGGTAGTAGCACCTTCGTTCCCCTACACGCACGCGGACCTCTCGCCGGCGACTGCCCCGCGCCGCGAGCAATTGGCGCACTGGATTACGTCCAAGGACAACCAGTATTTCGCCAAGAGCTACGTCAACCGACTGTGGGGCTATTTGTTCGGCGTCGGCATCATCGAGCCGATCGACGATATCCGCGCCGGCAACCCGCCGACCAATCCCGAGTTGCTCGACGCCTTGACCAAAGACTTCATCGCCAGCGGCTTCGACGCCCAGCACATCCTGCGGACGATCTGTAAGTCGCGGACGTATCAGCTTTCGGTCGTCAGCAACAAATGGAACGAGGACGATACGATCAACTATTCGCACGCCATCCCCCGTCGGCTGCCGGCGGAGGCCCTGTATGATGCGATTTTCCTGGCGACGGGCGCCACCGAAAGGCTGCCCGGCGTTCCCGCTGGCTTCCGCGCGGCGCAGCTGCCCGATGCCGGTGCGTCGGTGCCGTTCCTCGACGACTTCGGCAAGCCGGTCCGCGAGACGGCCTGTGAGTGCGAGCGCTCCAGCGGCATGGTGCTGGGGCCGATCCTCAAGCTGATCAACGGCCCGACCGTGGCTGACGCGCTGGCCGACCCGGCGAGCGAGCTGAACCAGCTCGTGGCTTCGCAGCCGGATGACGCGAAGTTGATCGAGGAAGTCTTCGTGCGGTTCCTCGCCCGCAAGCCGAGTGCGACGGAGCTGAAGCTGGGCGTGGAGGCGCTGCAGGCCGCGGCCGCCGATCAGGCCAAGGCGGCGGCGGCCCTGGCCGAGTACGAGAAGCAGCTTCCGGCCAAACAAGTCGCCTGGGAGGCGTCGTTCGGCAAGCCTGTCGTGTGGCAGCCGCTCGATGCCAGCGAAACGAAATCCGCAGTTGGAGCGACGTTTGCCAAGCAAGAAGACAAATCGATCGTCGTTACGGGCAACCTGGAGAAAGACGTCTATACGATCGTCGCCAAGACGAACCTCAAGGGCATCACCGGGATCAAACTGGAGGCCTTGAACGACGCCTCGCTTGCCGCCGGCGGCCCCGGCCGCGCCGCCAACGGCAATTTTGTCGTGAGCGAATTCAAGGTGTCGCTCGCGGCTGCCGGCGCGGGAGAATCCGCGCCGGTCGAGCTGGCGGGCGCATCGGCCGACTTCAACCAGGATGGCTGGCACGTTTCGGGGGCGATCGACGGCAGCGATCAGACCGGCTGGGCCGTCTCGCCCGAGTTCGGCAAGCCGCACGAAGCGATCTTCGAGACCAAGGCGGACGCCGGCGGCGATGGCGGCAGCACGCTGACAATCACCATTTCACAGCAATATCCCGACGGCAAGCACTGCCTGGGAAAGTTCCGCCTCAGCGTCACCGACGGCGCTCGGCCGCTGACGAAGGCAAAGCTGCCAGGGCTCGTTGCCGCCGCGCTGGCCGTGCCCAAGGACCAGCGGACACCTGACCAGGCCGCGATGATCGCCGCCCACTACAAATCGCTCGACGCGGAACATGCCCGCCTGTCGGCGGAAGTGCAGCGGACAGCCGAGCAAGCCAAGAGCGCCCGCGCGATCGGCGTACAGGACCTGGGCTGGGCACTCATCAACAATCCGGCGTTTCTGTTCAACCGCTAGTTGCGAATTGAGCCAGACTCCCACCGCCGCCGAGATTGCCGCGATCGACGCCGCCCTGCGGTTGATCGACCGCGAAATCTGGATCGTCACGGCCGCGGCCGGCGGGCGGCGCGGCGGCCTGGTGGCCACCTGGGTCTCCAGCGCTTCGATCGACCGCGAGCGTCCGGTGCTGATGGCCGGCATTGCGCCGAACCACTTCACGGCCGAGCTGATCGATGCCAGCGGTGCGTTGGCTGCCCACCTGCTGCGGCCCGACCAGGTGGAGCTGGCCTGGAATTTCGCGCGCGTCAGCGGCCGCCATTGCGACAAGCTGGCCGGCCTGGCGACGAATAACAGCCAAAGCGGACCGCCGATCCTCGCCGACTGCCTGGCGTCGTTCGACTGCCGCGTATTTGCCCGCTACGATGCCGGGGACCGGCTGTTTTACTGGGCCGACGTCGTCGCGGCCAGCGCGGCAGGCGCGCCGCTTGCTGCCTTGCGCGAGCAGGCGTTCATTCGCGCGCTGAGCGACGAGCAGCGGCAGCGCCTGGCGGCAGACCGCGAGTCGGACGTTGTCCGCCAGCGTCCTGGCCACGAAAAATGGCGCTTCGCGAACCTTTCCTCCGCCCGACCGTCTAAGTGAGGAGCACCCATGCCAGCCCGCTTCGAATACGCCTTCGTCCGCCTGGAGCAGGATAAAAACTGGTGGACGGGCTTGCCCGGGCCATCGATGGAAGCCCGCGAAGGCTACCAGAAAGTCGTCCGCCAGCATGCCGCCGAAGGCTGGCGGCTGGTGCAGATTTTTGCCCCCGACCTGGGCTTTCACGGTTCGGCCCTGTATTTCGAGCTGATTTTCGAGCGCCCGCTCGATTAACATTCCTGGAGTAGAATGGATTGTCCGCTTCTTCTCTTCCCCTCACGCCGCCGCCCAGTCAAAATTCGAGTCGTCCCCGGAGGCAGCCCCGCACAGTGTACGAAATCGAACGAGCCGACGGCGTAGCGAGCGAGAAGGCCGTTCTCGTGCGCGTCATTCTGAACGGCCAGGCCGCGGGCGATGATCCGCTGGACGAAATCACGGGCCTGGCCCAGACCGCCGGAGCGCAGGTTGTCAGCGGGCTGGTGCAGCGGCGGGACGTTCCCGACGTCACAACCTATCTGGGCAAGGGGAAGGTCGACGAGCTGAAGAGCCTCGTTGCCCACCACGATGCCGACGTGGTCCTCTTCGACAACGAGCTGGCTCCCAGCCAGACGCGCAACCTGGAAAAGGCCGTCGGCGTCAAGGTGCTCGACCGCACCGAGCTGATCCTGGACATCTTCGCCGGCAGCGCCCGCACGTACGAAGCCCGCCTGGCCGTCGAACTGGCCCAGCTCGAGTACTCGCTACCGCGGCTGAAGCGGATGTGGACGCACCTCTCCCGCATCAAGGCTGGGATCGGCATGCGCGGCCCCGGCGAAAAGCAGATCGAGGAGGACCGCCGCCTCGTCGAGAAGCGGATCCACGAGCTGCGCAGCGAGCTGTACCAGATCGAGCGCCGCAAGGAGCGGCTCGTTGCCTCGCGCGGCGACCGGCTGACGGTCTCGCTGGTCGGCTATACCAACGCCGGCAAGAGCACGCTGATGAACGCCTTGACGGGGGCCGGCGTGTACGCTGCCGACAAGCTGTTTGCCACCCTCGACACGCGGACCCGCAAGTGGATGCTGCCGAGCTGGGGGCCGGTTCTGCTCTCGGACACGGTCGGCTTCATCCGCGATCTGCCGCACGGCCTGATTGCCAGCTTCAAGGCCACGCTCGAGGAAGCCCGCCAGGCGGATCTGCTGCTGCACGTGGCCGACGCCGCCAACCCCGCGGTGCTGGATCAGATCAGCGCCGTCTACGAGGTGCTCCGCGAGCTCGGCATCGAGGAGAAGGACACGCTCCTGGTGCTGAACCAGATCGACCGGCTCGCCGACCGCAGCGAGCTGGCCAAGGTCCAGCAGCGCTACCCCAATGCCGTGCCGATCAGCGCTCGCACCGGCGAAGGGCTGGACAAGCTGCATGCCGCCGCCAGCGCAGCGCTCAGCCGGTCGTTCGTGGATTTGGACGTGGAGACAAGCGTCGCTAACGGAAAACTGCTGGCGTATCTGGCCGCACACGGCGAGATTCTCGACCGGAAGTACGACGGCGACCGGGCCCTGATCCACGTGCGGATTCCGCAGCGGCATCTGGGGCCGTTATACCAGAGCGGCACCACGTTCCGGCCGCATCCGCAATTCGCGGCTGTGCCCGATGGCGAGGCCGAGCGAGCTGCGGCGCCCATCGAAGAAGTGGCCTAGCGATGGCGCGGCGCGCAATCGACGGGCTGCGCGTGGTGGTGACCGGGGGCTCCAGCGGCATCGGCCGAGCTCTCGTACTGGAATTGATTCGCCAGGGCGCGAGCGTCGTCGCCCTGGCGCGGCGGGCCGATCGGCTGCAAGAGTTAGGCGCGCTCGTCGCCGACGAACAGCGCTATCGCTGGTTGGCCGGCGACGTTACCAGGCGCGAAGACCGCGCAGCGGCACTCGCGCTGGCTCAGCGCGAATTCGGCGGCCTCGACGCGCTGGTGAACAACGCCGGCATTGGCGCCCTGGGGCGATTCGACGCGGCGGACGAAGGCCGCCTGCGGCGGATTTTCGAGGTGAACTTCTTCGCGGCTGCGGAATTCACCCGCGAGGCGCTGCCGCTGCTCCGCGCCGGCAATAAGCCGATCGTCGTCAATATTGGCTCCGTGCTGGGCCACCGGGCCGTTCCGGAGAAGAGCGAGTACTGCGCCAGCAAGTTTGCGCTGCACGGCCTGTCCGACGCGCTGCGGATCGAGCTTGCGCCGCTGGGAATCGACGTGCTGCTCGTCAGTCCCAGCACGACCCAGAGCGAGTTCTTCGAATCCGCGGGAGCGAAACAGACGCGAGGGCGCGGCATGCCGGCCGAGACCGTCGCCCGCCGTACGGTGGCGGCGATGCGGGCCGGCCGCCGCGAGATCATTCTCTCCGCCGGCGGCAACTTGCTCGTTTGGCTCGACCGCCTCTGCCCGCCCCTGGCCGACTGGCTCATCGCCCGCTGGGCCTAGCGCTGCTCGAAGCGGACTTGCCGCGGCGCCTGGTCAGCGGCATTGGCGGGACGCTTTTGCCCGGCGCTCGCGACCTCGAACTTCGCCAGCGGACGCGACTTCTTCTCGGTATTCTCGGCCAGCCAGCCGCGCAGAGCCTTGTTTCCATCCAGTTGGCGAACGAGTGTGGTCCGTCCGCTGCTGGTTTCCAGCGAATACCGGTTCTCGGCGGTCGCGAGCAGTGCCTGCACCCGCTCCGTGTCGGTGGACAGCAGCAGGCTGCCATCCACATCGAGTGTCGCCCAGACCCCTTGCGCCGGATCGCTCAGCCGCGCGGCCAGATCCGAGAAAGTGGCAATCGTCGGCTTGGAGCGGCCGGGCCGCGAGGAGGCCCCTTTGGCGGGGTCGAACGTAACGACTTTGGTGCGCGGGACGCCGGCCGCGAAACTCCTCTGGGGATCACTCGAAGTTGCTGCCAGTCGCCGCTGGAGCTTCAGCAGCACCAGCATTTCCCTCTCGGCCGCAATCAACTCGGGATCGGCGTCCGCCGGGGCCTCAAACACGGGTTGCCCGGACAGCGGCTCCTGCTGCCACTCTTTGAACTGGGTGTGGCGCTCGGCGAGCAGCGAGTCGAACGGAGTGTCGGCGCCGGCGGGCTGCCTGTCGCCCGGCAGCGCGCGAAACGCGCCACCCTCCGCGGCCGTGCGAGCCGCCTCGCGGGTCGCCTGGTTCAGCGCAGACAGGAATTCGGGCGCATGCTGTGCGTCGCTGCCCGTCAGCAGAAACGCCACCTGGGCGGCGGCCGCGTCATGGTCCAGCCGCCGGTAGGCCAGGACGTCCTGACCCTCGCGCGCAAACCGCCACTGCTGGCCGCCGAAATGAGCCGTGGACGGAGAAGCAGCCTCGGCTCGAAGTTGCTCGTCGGTCAGCCCCTGCCTTCCCGACGCAGCGGCGATTCCCGCCACGACCCACGGCGGAGCGGCCGAATCGAGCCCGGCGGTGTGCAGCATCGCCAGCGCCGTCCCTTCCCGCAGCCGCACGAGTTGCTGCTTCAGCGGCGGCTGGCCCGGCGCGACGTTGAGCTGCACTTGTGTCTGGATGCCGACGACGTTGATCGTCGTCAGCGGGGAGTCGCGATCGCGGAGCGGCTCACCATCGATGACGACTTGCAGGCTGCTCAGTCCGAAATCCGGGTTCTGCTGAACTGCGGTCCAGCGGCCCGCCAGCCGCGAGGCATTGTTCCAGGCCGCGGCGACGTGCGACGCGGCCCAGCGGGCGTCGTCCGGGCTGGTCGTCGCGAAGACCGTGTATTGCGGCTCGCGGATTTCCCAGCCGCGGTGCGACTGGGTCTCTCTGTTATAGGGCCGGTCGTGCTCGTCGGGGATTCGCGGCCGGACGTCGGCCGTGCTGCGGACCGCCGACGGCGGCAGCTGTGCCCACGACCAAGTCGCTGTCACCAGAGCTAGCCCGCAGCTTGCCAGCACCGTTCGCCTTGCTAGTCGTGACATGCGTTCCTCGCATCCAGTGGCGCAGTGGGAGTGTCCCGAAGTGTATCGGCTCGTCTCCCTCGGGTCGCTACAGGCCGGCTGAGCCGATTATTCGGATTGTACGGCGCTGACTCGGACGGTATCCGCGGCAATTCCGGTGCGATCGGTACGCCGGGCAGAATGCGAATTACCCGCACATTTTCCTCAACCGGATCGTGCGGCAGTCCCGATACGAACAGACAGGGTACGGGTTCGTGCCGTATGCGGCGCGCACCCTGGCCCGCTGGAATACACCGCAGATAGCGTGTCGCCTCGCTGCCAGCCGCAGCGATTCGGCATCGCCAAGGGGGGACTTCATGGTGGGTTCGTCATCGAAGCGCCGCAACCGCGCGCGACAGTTCTGGACCGCCACGCTTTGTGCCGCCGGCTTTGTCACGGGACAATGGCTGTTCGGCCAGCAGCCAGCGCCCTCCGCGGGCACGGAGCCCACGCCGCAATCGATTACCAATCCGTTCTTGCCGGCCAGGTCGGCCAGTAGCGCCCGTCCCAGCGCCGCCGGGCCGCGGCCCGTCGAGATCGAACCGGTGAGCGATGTGCCTGCCGCGGCGCCGGCCAGTGTAGAGCAGCCGCGCCTCGTCGAGGCCCGGCCGCTCGTCGTGCTCAACCCCACGGTTTCGCAGCCGGCACAGAAGGTGGCACAAACCTCCACCAGCCAGCCGCAGAAGAAACCGGCGGTGGCCCAGGCAATCGACCAGGAAGAGACGCTCGCACCCATCGTGCCGGCGTGGGCCATGCCGGCGAAAGGCAATCGAGCTCCCGCTAGTAAAATCCAAAAGGCTGCGATGACGGCTGCGGATGCGCCACGTGAGCTGATTCCGGACGCGGAAGCCAGCGTGATCAGTGCGCCGCGCCGCGGCGTGGCGACGGCAGAGTTTGACGCCTTGCAGCCCGCAGCACAGCCGCCCGCTCCGGACGCGTCTGGGATTCTGCCGCCGGGGTCGCCGTTTGAGGCGATTCCGCAGTCGGGGGAGATCCTGCTGCGGGTGCGGCGGTCGCTGTTGTTGCGGACGAAGGTGGATGTGTATCGCACGGCGATCGTGGATGAAGCGGTCTGCGACATCGTGCAGTTCACGCCCCGCGAGGTCTCGATCATCGGCCGCTCGCTGGGCCAGACCCACGTCACCTTCTGGTTCGACGACCCGGCCACGCCGCCGCTGACGTACCTG
>DASRJB010000155.1:0-4644 GCA_035649715.1 Pirellulaceae bacterium | reverse complement strand
GAGCCGACGCGCTCGTAGGTCCGCTCCTGGAGCACGCGCAGCAGCTTGGCCTGGAGCGGCATGTCGATCTCGGTGACTTCGTCGAGCAGGATCGTGCCGCCGTCGGCCAGCTCGAAGCGCCCGACGCGGGGAGCGTCGGCGCTGGTGAACGCCCCGCGCTCGTGGCCGAACAGCTCACTCTCCATGAGCTGCGGCGACAGCGCCGGGCAGTTCAGCCCGACCAGTGCCCGGCCGCTGCGGCGGCTGGCAGCATGCAGGCACCGCGCGACCAGCTCCTTGCCCGTGCCGCTTTCGCCCGTAATCAGGACGGTCTCATCGGTCGGCGCAATCTGCGCGATGCGGCGGTGGAGCTGCTGCATCGCCGGGCTCGCGCCCACCATGATCCCTGCCCAGTCGGCTGCGGGCGGCGGAACGCTCGAGCGGCGGCCCAGCTTCGCGCCGTGGCGGAGGGCCCGGGCCACCAGCGATTCCAGCTGCTCGACGTCGAACGGCTTCTCGATGTAATCGAATGCGCCGTACCGCATCGCCTCGACGGCGGAGGCGACCGAGGCAAACGCCGTGACCATCACGATCTGCGATTCGCTCTTCCGCTCGGCGAGGGTGCGGATGAACGCCAGGCCGTCCATCCCGGGCATTTGCAGGTCGGTGATGATCAGATCGAAATCCTGCTCGACGACCAGCCGCAGCGCTTCGATCGCGCCGGCCGCCGCGGCCACGTCGTGGCCGGCGGCCGAGAGCACTTCGACCATCGACTGGCGGGCGCGGGCGTTGTCGTCAACCACGAGCACGCGGCCGGTGAGCTCGGGAATGGCGGGTGCGGCGGCCAGCGGACGCGCCGCAGGCTTGCGAGCAGTCCACGAACCGGAATGGGCAATGGTTGCGGTCATGCGGCTTTCTCCAGCGCGCGCGACGCGCGCGGCAGTTGTAACGTGAAGGCTGCGCCCCCTTCGGGGCAATTCGCAGCGCTGATCTGGCCGCCATGCGCGGCGGCGATTCGTTCGACGATCGCCAGGCCCAGCCCCGTGCCGCTGGGTTTGGTCGTGAAGAAGGGCTCGAACAGGCGGTCGATGAGCGGCGGGGGAATTCCCGGGCCGCTGTCGGCGACCTCGACTTCCAGTCCGCGGGAAGTGGCCACAGCCGTAAGGACGATTTCGCCGCCCGCGGGCAGCACATCGAGTGCGTTCAGCACTAGATTGAGCAGCGCCCGCCGCAACATGTCGCCGTCGGCCTCCCAAA
This sequence comes from Pirellulaceae bacterium, assembly GCA_035649715.1. Classification (GTDB taxonomy): domain Bacteria; phylum Planctomycetota; class Planctomycetia; order Pirellulales; family Pirellulaceae; genus CAYLLN01. Next base: position 3,408 of record DASRJB010000155.1, on the reverse strand, counting down.
CGAGGTCCGGCGGGCAATCGATGGCCGCGCGAATGTTCTGCGCGGCCAACTGCGGGGCCAGCGAATCGCAGACTTCGGCCAAGAGCACGGACATCGAGACCGGCCTCCGCTGCGGATCGCGCTGGCTGGAGAAGTGCAGCAGATCGCCGACCGTCGCCTCCAGGGCGGTGAAGCCCGAGAGCACATTGTCCAGCACGTCCAAGCTGCCGCCGTCGCCGGCGAGCCGGCGGCGCAGCAAGCTGAGGTAGAGTTTCATCGGCACCAGGCTGTTGCGGACTTCGTGGGCCACGTGCGAGGCGATCTGCCCCAAGTCCGCGAGGCGGTTTTTGCGGGCCAGCTCGCGGTTCTTGGCTTCCAGCTCGTCCGACAGTCGGCTGACCTCGGACCGGAGCGTTTCGTGCGTCCGCTGCAAACGGTCGGTCGCTTCATTCCAGGCCGCGAGGATCGTCTGCAAGTCGAGCTGGTCGGCTGGCGGCGGCGCGGACCGGTCCGTTAGCGGCGCGGCGGAAAGCTCGCGGGTCGGAAATTTCAAGATGGTCGGTTCGTCCACGCCTGGGCTCCTATCCTTCGACTTGCAAGCTGGCCGGACTGGAAATCGCGCCGGCGGCATACGCCGCGGCTGCATCGCTGGCAACTTGAGCCGACGCCACGGCTGCTGCGGCGGCGTCGCGCCGGCCGATCATGGCCGCTTCGGCCTGGCGTTCCAGCTGCATGGCTTCCGCCAGCAGGGCGCTGGCACGATCGGCCTCCTGCTGGCAGGCTGTCCGCGCCGCCGGCGACGACCAGACTCGCTCATCAGGGTTTTCGCTGCGAAACGGATCGAGCTGCCGCTCCAAAAGCTGCAGCTGGGCCAGCACCTTGTCCTTGGCCGTCAGCAGCTTGAGCAGCGCCGGCGTGTCGCCGCCGGCGATCAGCTCGAGCTGCCGCCGCGACAGGCGCGTCAGCAATTCCAGGACCTGGCGCTTGGCCGCGATGAGCGCGGCCAGACGCTCGGTCCCAGTCGGCGAAACTGCAGGTGTAGCGGGCGTCGGCATGGTCTGGAGTTACAGGGTGCGGAGCCAATCCAAAAGCTGCGTCCAATCCTGCCGCGTCAGTCGCGTGGTGCGGAGGAAATCGGCGTCCGCGCGGATGCGGGCCAAGACGATGCGGGCCTGTTCGAGCGTGCCGCGGGCCTCGCCGGCCCGCCCCAAGCGGCGGTAGCAGCTGGCGATCTGCACGTAGGCTTCGAGCGATTCGGGGTCGTGCTGGTAGCGGTTGGTGGCCGCCGAGTAGGCCTGGATCGCCTCCTCGTAGTTGCCCTGGTCGAACAGAGCGTCGGCCCGGCCGAAGTAGCAATTCCGCAGGATCGCGCCCTCGATCGGCGAGCGCGTGGCGTCGGGCTGCTCGCTGAGCTGCGTGATCAGCGTGCTGTAGTCGGTCACCGCCAGTTGCAGCTGCTCGTGCATCTGCCGCACGAGGGCCGCCCGCGAAGTTTCGATCGTCACGGTCGGCAGGCGCTTGCGGGGCCACTTCGCGCTCTGGCGGTGGGCCTCGGCCATGCGATAGCGGGCCACCGCGGCTTGCGGCAGCGTCGGATAGCGCTGCACGGCCTCACTCAGCGTCCGCAGCGCCTCGTCGAAGGCCGCATGGCTTTGCTCCAGGAGCGCGAGGCCGTCCTTGCGGCCCGCCGGATCGGGCCGATCGACGCCGGCTTGCCGGCTCTTGGCTTCCAACTCCACGCCTTGGCGATACAGCAAGCTCCCGAGCGCGAACAGCGAGTCGCGCCACTCGGCACTCTGCGGAGCGAGTGAAAAGCGGTACAGGTTGTCGATTAGCAGCTCCCTGGCCGGAGCCAGCTCTCCCTTTTCCTGATGGGCCTGGCTCGCCAGGATGCGGGCCTGATAGGCCATCGGATGCCGCGGATAGATCTGCAGGCAGTGCACGAGTGCGGCCAGCGACTCGTCGATGCGCCCGAGCGCCAGCAGCGATTCCCCGCTGCCGACGAGGGCCTCGGGCTCGCCTTCGCGCGGGTCTTGCCGCAGCAGATCGGCGTAGACCGCAGCCGCCTGTTCGAAACCTTGACCGCGGCGCAAATCCTCGGCCGCGCGGGTCAGGTCCTCCAGGTAGAACCGCGTCGTGATCCTTTGATCGGCGAGCTTGCGGGTCAGGACGCCGGCCGCTCGCCAATGCTGGCGGGCTTCCGCCAGCGTCGTTTCCTGCGCCAGGGAGTTTTCGGTCCTCGCCCGCGCTTCGAGGTGCCGCGCCCAGGCCCGATCGATCGCGGCCTGCCGTAGCAAAGCGGTCGGTTCGGGAAAGAGCGGCACCAGTGCACCGGCCAGCTCACGCGCCTCCGCAAGATGCCCGCGGTCGGCCAGGTCGTCGATGGCCTGCTCCAGCCGCTTTTGCAGCTCCTCGGCAGGGAGCCAGACGTTGTCGTAAGACTCGGCCACTCCGGCCTGACCGATCGCCCGCTGATAGAGAGCCACGGCCTGCTCCGGATTCTCTCGCCGCACCAGGTCGGCCAGGATCACCGTCGCCGCCAGGGCTTCCGGCTGTCCAAAGAAGGCCCGCCGCGTGCGGTCCAGCTGCGCCTGGGCCGCGCGGTCGTCGCCTTGCTGCTCGTACAAGAGTCCCAACAGCAGCTGCGCGCCGGCCAGGACGGCCGGAGGAAGCCCTTCGCGAGCGCTAAGCAGCCGCAACTCGTCCACGAGCGCCTGGCGCTTGGCGGGATCGCCGGAGGGCGGCTTGAGCAGGGCCAGCTGAGCCCGGCCTCGCAGGACGATTGCGGCGGGCTTGAGCTCCGACGCACCCTGAATGCGGTCGGCCGTTTCCGCCGCCGCGGCATAATCTTTCTGGGCGAGAAGAATCTGTCCCGCAATCAATTGCGCCGCGTCCTGGTCCAGCGGCGAGAGCTGCGCTCCCGCCGCGGCCAGGTACTGCCGATTGTGCGCGAGCGCCTCGGCCAGTCGCGGCGGCGCCAGACGCAAGTAACTGTCGGCCAACAGGGCGTGCAGACGCGGATCGGGATTCGAATCAGCCGCCAGGGCCTCGCGGAGCACTGGAACGCTTCGCGCGTAGCGGCCGCCGTCGTGCAGCGCGCGGCAGTGCAGCCACAAAGCCTGGCGATCGCGCGTCTGAGGCACGCCGCGGATGCGAGCTTCGTCCAGATAGCGGGCGGCCACGAGGAACAAGAGCCGCCGCTTCTCGGCGCTAATCTGCTGATCGGCCTCGGCCACCGTCAGTGCTCCGAGGATGAAATAGGCGCCTCCCTGGTCGTCGAAGCGGGCATTGGGATTGGAGAGCAAGTCGGCAGCCAGCCTGCGGGCCTCCTTCGCATCCCCTGCGTCGAATTTCGCGAACGCTTGGGCCAGCTGCCGCATGTAGGCCGGCCGGCTCGCGGGCCACAGCGCTAAAGTCAGCCCCACCGTG
>DASRJB010000154.1:0-4008 GCA_035649715.1 Pirellulaceae bacterium | reverse complement strand
TGGCGACCAGCCCCGTGCCAAAATGGTGCTGCCAGACGCGGTTGACGATGACCCGCGCCGTCAGCGGATTGGCTTCGCTGGCGATCCAGCGGGCCAGCGTCAGGCGTCGCAGGGTGGATTTCGCAGCGGGCGCGGGAAATTCGGGTTGGCCAGCCGGAACGCCGCGGAGGGCGTTCCCTACAAGCACCGCCGGCATTCGCGGCTGCATGAGCGGGCCGGGATTGCTGGCCCGGCCGGAGAGCAGCAAATACGTGGGCGGAGCTTCGGGGCTGTCTTCGAAGCAGCGGTAAGCGCCAGGCCGGTCCGGCGTCTGGGCCCGCAATTCCTGTTGCCGCTGGCGGATCGCCGCTTGCTGCTCTTTGGCATCGGCAGGTTTTTTGGTGATGATTTCCAGGACCTTGGCGTCGAGCTTGCCCAGCTCTTCGTTGCGGGCATTGAGCGCGGCGACCTGCTCGGGCGTGCCAAGCGGAATGTCGCGGTCGAGGCGGCCCTTGTTCGGCCGCTTCAGCGGCGCGAGGATCGCCACGAGGCTGTAGTAATCGACCATCGTCAGCGGGTCGAACTTGTGGTTGTGGCAGCGGGCACAGCCGAGCGTCAGGCCGAGGAATGTCTGCGACGTCGTGCGGACCATGTCGTCCAGCTCGTCGGCCCGGTACTGCGCCGCTTCGAGCGGATCGACCTCGTCCTGCCAGGCTCCCAGAGCGTGAAAGCCGGTGGCGATCAGCGTTTCATCGCTGGCGTCCGGCAGCTCGTCGCCGGCAATCTGCTCCAGCACGAACCGGTCGAACGGCTTGTCGCTGTTGAGCGCCGCGATCACGTAGTCGCGATACCGCCAGACGCTCGGCTTGGCATCGTCGCGCTCATAGCCGTTGCTGTCGGCGTACCGCACCAGGTCGAGCCAGTGCCGGGCCCAGCGCTCGCCGTAAGCGGGATCGGCAAGGAGCTGATCGACGAGTAACTCGTATTCAATCAATAGCGGCGAGCGGGAGGCGTCAGCCTCCCGATAGCGTTCACTGCGGGCCGGCAAGCTGTTGTCATCGGGAGGCTCACGCCTCCCGCTCGCCAGGTCGGCCGGCGGCGGCAGGCCATGCAAGTCCAAACTCAGCCGCCGCAGCAAGTCGGCCGGCGCGGCGGGGGGCGACATTTCCAGGCCTGCGGCTTCCAGCTTCTCCCAGACGAAGGCGTCGATCGGATTGGAAACGCGGCCTTGGTTTTTGACGATCGGAATCGGCGGACGATTGACTGGCTGAAACGACCAGAACTCGCGGGCGGCGGCCAGATCGACCGTGCGTTCGTGAATGCCCAGCACGCGCTCCGCGGGCCAGCTTGCCCCGGCGGCGATCCAGGTTTTGAGCAGCGCGACTTCCGCGGCCGACAGCGGCTGCGACTCTTTCGCCTCTGGCGGCGGCATTTCGCGGCTGCTCGCGCGCTGGTGCAGCAGGCTGTCCTCCGGCTTGCCCGGCGAAAGCGCCGGCCCCGATTCGCCGCCGGCGATCAGGCTGGCCCGCGACGAGAAATCCAGCCCGCCGCTGCGCTTGTTCGGCTGATGGCAGCCCAGGCAGTGGTTGATGAGCAGCGGAGCAATTTCGCGCTCAAAATCAGGCGGCTCGGCGGCACGGACTCCCATCACAGCCGTCACAGCCGCGACCAGTGCCGGCGCAAAGCGCAGGAGAGGGCCCTTCATCGAACCCAGCATACCAACTGCGAATCGCCAATCCATCCGCAGTCGGCTATCATTGCAAATATGCGGTCCCTGGGTGCGATTTCAGGCTGGTTGGTCGCGGCGCTGCTGGCTTCGCTGCTGGCTGCGCCGCTGGCGGCGGAAGACGCCGAGGCGGAGCTGGCCCAGCGGTTTGCCGAGACGATCGGGCCGCTGGTCAAGACCCATTGCCACGGCTGCCACGGCGAAACGAAGCAGGAAGGGAAGCTGAAGCTCAGCCGGTTCACGAGCGCGGCCGCGGTCGGCAAGGACCACCGCGTGTGGGAGATGGTCCGGCAGCGGTTGGCCGCCGGTGAGATGCCGCCGGAAGAGGCCGCGCGGAAGCTGGCCGATGGCGACCGCAAGACGCTGCTGGCTTGGATCGACGCCTTTCGTGAATTCGAGGCTGAGCGGCACGCCGGCGATCCGGGCGAAGTGCTGGCCCGCCGGCTGAACAGCGCCGAGTTTGACTACACGATCCGCGACCTGACGGGAGTCGATATCCGGCCGACGAAGGAGTTCCCGGTCGATCCGGCCAACGAGGCCGGCTTCGACAACTCGGGAGAATCGCTGGCCATGTCGCCGGCCCTGTTGCAGAAGTACCTCGCCGCCGCACGGCAAGTGGCCGATCACGCGGTGCTCTTGCCAGAGGGTTTTCGCTTTGCACCGCACGCCGCAGTGACCGAAACCGACCGCGACAAGTACTGCGTCCACCGGATCATCGAGTTCTACAAGCGGCATGAAGTCGATCTGGCCGACTATTTCCTGGCCGCCTGGCGCTATCGGCATCGGGCGGCCTTGGGCCGGCCGGAACAGAGGCTGGCCGACGTCGCCGCGGACGCCCGCTTGAGCGGCAAGTACCTGGAGCGCATCTGGCGGCTGCTGACCGATGCGGAATTGCCGGCGGCCGGGCCAGTGGCTGCGATTCGCACGCAATGGCAAGAGCTGCCCGCGCCGGCGAGCCGCGATGCTGCCGCGCCGCAGGAGGAATGCGAGAGTCTGCGCGTCGAGGCGCTCTGGCTGCGGAAAGAGCTGGCAACCGAGCCGCCGAAACTGAGCGTGAAGGGCATCTCCGACGGCACGCAGCCGTTCGTTTTGTGGCGGAACCGGCAGGGCGCCGAGCGGCACACGAAATACCTGGGTAATGCGGCCGCCGACGCCGAGCGATTGCGCCAAAAATACGTCGGCACGGGGCATAAGCTGGCGGCGGTCTTCGCGGTTGATCCGTCCGACGCGGCTGCGGTGAAGCAATTCGCGGCGGCCTGCGAGCAATTTTGCGAGGGCATTCCCGATGCCTTCGTCGTTTCCGACCGCGGGCCGTATTTCGATCCCAAGCAGGCCGGGAAAGGCCGATTTCTGACGGCCGGTTTTCACTTGATGCAGGGCTACTACCGAGACGATCAGCCGCTCGCTGACTTGATTCTCACGGATGCCGAGCGGCGGGAGCTCGACGGCCTGTGGCAGGAGCTGAACTTCATCACGCAGGTGCCGCTGCGGCAGTATCAGGACTTCATCTTCTTCGAGCGGGCCGAGCCGCCGCGGTTCATGTATGACGCCCAGTTTGATTTCGCCCGCTCGGAAGACAAGGACGCCGCGTCGCCCGAGAAGATGCGGCGGCTGCAAGAGCTGCACCTGGCGCTGGCCAAAAAGAAAGGCGCCGGACCGGACGCCCTGGCAGCGATCGAGACGTATTACGCGAACATCGAGGCTGAAATCCGCTGGGTCGAGCGGGCGCGGCTAGCCGCCGAGCCGAGCCATTTGCAGGCGCTGGCCGATTTTGCCGAGCGGGCCTATCGGCGGCCGCTCACTGCGGCGGAGCGCGAGGAGTTGCTCGCGTTCTATCGCCGCCTCCGCGAGAAGGACCGCCTGCCGCACGAGGAGGCCTTTCGCGACACGCTGGCCAGCGTTTTGCTGTCACCACATTTCTGCTACCGCTTCGATCTCGCGCCGAAAGCCGGTGGCATGCAGCCGCTGAACGATTTCGCGCTGGCCAGCCGGCTGAGCTACTTCCTTTGGTCGAGCATGCCCGATGCGGAGCTAATGTCCCACGCCGCCGCGGGCGATTTGCGGCAGCCGGAGGTGCTGCTCGGGCAGACGCGGCGGATGCTGCGCGATCCAAAAGTCCGCGGACTGGCGGTCGAATTCGGCGGGAACTGGCTCGACTTCCGCCGCTTCGAAGAGCACAACGCGGTGGATCGCGAGCGGTTCCCCAGTTTCGACAGCGACCTGCGACAGGCGATGTTCGAGGAGCCGGTGCGGCTATTGACCGACGCCCTGCAGAACAACCGCTCGGTGCTGGACGTGCTCGA
>DASRJB010000153.1:0-8574 GCA_035649715.1 Pirellulaceae bacterium | reverse complement strand
CCGGCGTCGATCCGCTCGCGCCGGCCTTGGCCGCGACGTTCGGCTCCGGCCTGGGCTTCATGCTGCCGGTCTCGACGCCCTGCAACGCCATCGTCTACAGCTCGGGCCTGGTGCCGCTGCGGAAGATGATGGCCTATGGCCTCGTGCTTGATATTGTCGGCTGCGCGGTGATTATCGCCGCGGTACAACTGCTGGTCCCGCTGACGCGGTGAGCCGCAGCTCTCAGGTTCGCTTGAACCGCCGATCCAGTTCTTCGCGGGTGAAGACCAGGGCCGTCGGCCGGCCGTGCGGGCAGTGGTGCGAGTCCTGGAAGTGGTGCCGCTGCTCCAGCAGTGCCGTGACCTCCTCGGGCGAGAGCCGGTCGCCGGCCTTGATCGCCGCTTTGCAGGCGATCATATGGAGCAGGTCGTCCAAGAGGTCGCGGCGCTCCGGCGTCTTGGGGCTGGTAACCAGCAATTCGACGACCTGCCGCAGCATCTCGGCGGGGCTGAGATTGGCGAGCATCGCCGGATAGCTGGCAACGAGCACCGTGTCGCCGCCGAAGGGCTCGACCTCGATCCCCAGTTTGCCCAGCGTTTCGGCGGCGGCCAGCGCCGCGGCCGCGTCGGCCGGCGGCAGCGTCACCGGCTCGGGGACGAGCAGCCGCTGGGTCTCCATGCCGCCCGCGAGGACTTTCTCGCGGAGCTGCTCGTAGAGAATCCTCTCATGCAGGGCGTGCTGATCGACGACGACCATTCCCTCGTCGTTCTCAGTGACCAGGTAGCGGTTGTGGATCTGAAAACCCAGGTGCGAGCGCCGTGGCGGCTCTGGTGGATCGAGCCGAGGCGGCGCCGGCGGCGGTGCTTGAGCCGTGCGGCTGCCGGCGTATTCGGCCGCCTCGTGCCGCTCTCGCGAGAGGGGCGCGGCGGGCCAGGCGCGGTCGAGCCGGTGGATTTCCAGCGGCGGCCCGGCCGGCGGCGCGAATCGCAGCTCAAGCAGCGCTTGCGACTCGTCACCCTCGGCCAGGGCGGTCGCCGCGCCGGTGGCCGGCGCGCTGGCGGGCAGTGCGCTGGCGGGCAGTGCGCCGGTGGCCCAGGCGACGAGGCTGCGGCGATGCTCCTGGGCGGCGGCGGCATCGGCGGCTTCAGCGCCGGGCTGCTCGGTTCCCTGCGGCGCGCGGACGTGCGCCGTCAAGTCGGTCGCCAGGAACTTCTTGCGGATGGTGCCCAACAGCAGCGCGTAAATCCGCCCGCTGTCAGCGAACCGCACCTCCAGCTTGGTCGGATGCACGTTGACGTCCACGGCGGTGGCCGGCACTTCCAGCCGCAGGAAGGCGATCGGAAAGCGCCCGCCCAGCAGGAGGCCGCGGTAGGCCTCGCCGAGCGCGTGCTGCAGGGCCCGGTCGCGGATGAACCGCCCGTTGAGCAGCATGTATTGCAGACGGTTGTTGGCCCGGCTGTGCTCGGGGTCGGCGACGAATCCCGTCAGCCGCACGTCGCCGTCGCGGCCCTCCAGCGGGATCAGGGCGGGCTCGAGCTCGCGGCCGACCAGGGCCACGATCCGCTCCCGCCAGACTTCGGTTGGCGGCAAGTCGAACAGGGTCTTGTCGTTGTGCCGCAGCGTGAAGTGAATCTGCGGCTGGGCCAGGGCGAGGCGCGTGAAGGCCTCGGTGCAGTGGCCGATCTCGGTCTGCGAGGCCCGCAGGAACTTGCGCCGCACCGGCGTGTTGTAAAACAGATTGCGGACTTCGATCGTGGTGCCGATCGGGCAACCGCAGGGAGCGATCTCGCGCCGCGTTCCCCCGCCGACTTCGATCTCGTGGCCGCTGCCTTCGGCCGCGGGCCGGCTGCGGAGCGTGAGGTGGCTGACTTCGGCGATCGAGGCCAGCGCTTCGCCGCGAAAACCAAACGTGGCGACGCGGAATAAGTCGTCGGCGTCGGCAATCTTGCTCGTGGCATGGCTGGCGATCGCCAGCGGCAGGTCCTCGGCCGCGATCCCGCACCCGTCATCAACGACCCGCACGAGGTCCGTGCCTCCCTGTCCCAGCGCGACATCGATCCGCCGCGCCCCGGCATCGACCGCGTTCTCCAGCAGCTCCTTCACCACGCTCGCGGGCCGCTCGATCACTTCGCCCGCGGCGATCTTGTTGACGACGCTCGGCGGCAATTGACGAATCTGCGGCATCGAACCCTCCGTGGATGTCACTTGTCATTTGTCATTTGCTGGCTCTCCCCAAATGACAAATGACAGGTGACCAATGACAACTGACTATTGTCCGTCGTCCTCGTCGGTCGAGGCAGCCCCCGTCTGGTACTTCTCCAGCTTCCGATACAGCGTCCGCGCGCCGATGGCCAGGATTTTCGCGGCCTCCTCGCGGTTGCCGCCGGTGAGCTTGAGAGTTTCTTCGATGGCCCACCGCTCGATCTCCTCCATCGAGCGGCCGATCAGCTCGGTCGGGCCGCCGGCCGCTGAGGTTGCCGCGGCCGGGGGCGCATCGGCCAATTCCGGCGGCAGGTCGTCAATGTCGAGCGTGCCGTCGAGGTCGAGGACGACCATCGTCTCCAGCGCGTTGCGGAGCTGCCGCACGTTGCCGGGCCAGTCGAAGCCGAACAGCCGTTTGGTCGCGGCGGGCGTGATTCCCTTGATGGACTTGTGGTGCCGCTTGGCGAACTGGCGGCGGAAATGGTCGGCCAGCGGGATGATGTCGTCGCGCCGCTCGCGAAGGGCCGGCAGCGGGACGGTGACGACCTTCAGGCGGAAATAGAGGTCGTTGCGGAACTTGCCGGCGGCGACCAGATCTTCCAGCGGCCGGTTCGTGGCGGAGACCACGCGGACGTTGACGCGGATCGACTTATTGTCGCCGACCCGGGTGATCTGGTGTTCCTCGAGCACGCGGAGCAGCTTGATCTGCGTGCTGATCGGCATGTCGCCGACCTCGTCGAGGAACAGCGTGCCGCCGTTGGCGAACTCGAACGCGCCGATCCGGTCGCTGTGGGCGTCGGTGAAAGCGCCCTTCACGTGGCCGAACAGCTCGCTCTCCACCAGGTTCTCGGCGACGGCCGCGCAGTTGAGGGCGACGATCCGCTTGCCCTTCCGCGGGCTGTTTTGGTGAATCGCCTGGGCGATCAGCTCTTTGCCGGTGCCGCTTTCGCCGGCGATCAGCACCGTCGCGTCGGTCGGGGCGATCCGCTTCAGCCGGTCGATGACCGTCTGCATCTGGCTGCTGGCGTAGATGATTCCCTCGAACCCGAACCGTTCGTCGAGCCGTTCGCGGAGCTCGGTGTTCTGCCGCTTGAGGCGGATCGCGTCCGCCGCCTTTTCGCAGACGGCCCGCAGCTTCGCGGGCGTGATCGGCTTCTCCAAAAAGTTGAACGCCCCCTGCTGCATCGCCTCGACGGCCTTGGGCACCGTCGCATGGCCGGTGACCAGGATCACCTCGGCGTCGGGCAGTCGCTGCCGGCTGCGGCCGAGGATCTCCATCCCGTCCACGTCGTTCATCACCAGGTCGGTGACGACGATGTCGAACGTGTCGGTCTCGATCTTCCGCGCCCCTTCCGGCCCGCTGGTGGCCACGACGCATTCGTAGCCAACCTTGACCAGGCTCTCCTCCATCGCCCGGGCCAGGGCTTCGTCGTTGTCCACGACGAGCAGCCGCAGGGCCTGCGCCGCGGGCTCCGCCGCTTCCGTGGTTCGTTCGTCGGCCATCAGGGCGATGATAGCGACTGCGGTTTCCAGCCGCGAGGGGCGAGAATCGCCAGCAAAACGTGGACAAAGTGGCGATTTGACTACGGTACGGTTTCGGCCTACGGTTGCTTTTGGCGGCATCGTTTTCAGCGGCGCCGCTACCCATCCCACTTCTCGTCGAAACGATTGCGGCCGGCCGCATTGCCGCGGCTGGGCCGTTTGTATGGTTTCTGCCGCGCATGAGCGGTTCACTCGATCAGAAGCGGACCCATGCTGACTTCACTTGATCCGGCCTTGTGGCCGTCCCCCGCGCTTTTGGCGTTCGCCAAGCGCCAGGCCGCGCAGCAGCAGCTGCACTTGGGCGCCGAGCGCCGTGCCGAGGAGCGCCTGCTCTACGCCATGCCCGTCGTCACTTACGGCGTGGACGAACACATCCGGCCCGTCGCCGACCCGCAGGCGATGGTCGTCCGCGATCATTCCGCGAAAGGGCTGGGCCTGGTCTACGAGCGGCCCTTTTCGCACCGCAAAATCGTCGTCGAGCTGACCTATCCCGAAGAGGGCAAGTTCCTCGCCGCCGAAGTGCTGTGGAGCAAACCGCTCGGCCCCTTCTACCTCCTGGGCTGCGAGATCATCGCCAAGCTCGATGCGTTTCCAGCAGCCCGCACGCTGACCGCCTGATTCACTCCTCGCTCTGTCCCTGACCGTCGCCGAGGCGCGGCGGCGTGGGGAATTCGAGGGTGAACTGCGTGCCGCGGCCGAGCTCGCTGTGCACGCTGATCCGGCCGCCATGGGCCTCGATGATCCGCCGGGCGGTGGGCAGGCCCAGCCCCGAGCCGCCGCTCTTCGTCGTGAAGAACGCGTCGAACATTTTCATCGCCGTCCGCTCATCCATGCCGCAGCCCGTGTCGATCAGGTCCAGGGCCACGCCTTGACGCGTGACGCGCGTCCGCACGGTCAGCATGCCGCCATCGGGCATCGCCTCCAGGGCGTTCTTCACCAGGTTAACCAGCGCCGCCTGCAGCGTCTCGCCGTTGAGCAGGATGCTCGGCAAGTCCGGGTCCAGGTAGCGGACGATTTCGCTGTGCGTGTCCCGGGCCTGCGGCTCGAACAGGTCCAGCACCCGATCGATCTGCTCGTTCAGGCTGCCCAGCCGCAATTCGAGCTGGCCGACCTTGTTGAAGTGTAAAAAGTCGTTGAGCAGCGTCTCCAGCCGCGTGCACTGCCGGCCGACCATGTCGATCTTGCCCAGGGCCCGCCGCTCGCGCGGCGTCTGCGGCTGGGCGAAGTCCTCGGCCAGCAGATCCATGTTCATGCGGATGACCGAGAGCGGGTTCTTGATCTCGTGGGCCAGCGAGCCGGCCAGCGCCGCCAGCTCGGCATAGCGCTCGCGGAGCTGGTCGAGAGCCTGCTCGGTCGATAACGGCGTGGATTCAGACATGCTGTTCTCAGCCGGGACCAACCTGGTCCCGGCGAACTGCGGATCAAGCGTCTATCCAGGCGATCCGGGACCAGTTTGGTCCTGGCAAAAGAGGCTACCGCCGGTCGCGATAACCACCGCCACCGCCGCGGCCACCGCGGTCGCCCCCACGTCCGCCGCCGCGACCGCCGCGTCCGCCCCGGTCGCCGCCGCGGCCTCCGCCGCGATACTCGCCGCGGTCGCCACCGCCGCGATAGTCGCCGCCGCCCTCGCCGTCCCGCGGCGGGCCGCCGGCCGGCACGCCCTGCGAGGCCATCTCGTCGGGGATCCCCAGCTCTTCGTGGGCCCGCTTGCGGCTGAGCTTCACGCGGTCGTGCTCGTCAACGTCGATCACGAGCACCTTCATCTCGTCGCCGATCCGGCAGACGTCCATCACCGAGCTGACGTAGCCCGTCGAGAGCTCGCTGACGTGCACCAGGCCGTCGCGGCCGGGCAGGATTTCGACGAACGCGCCGAAATCCTTGATGCTCGTGACGCGGCCGTTGTAGATCTTGCCGATCTGCACGGTGGCGGTGCAGGCCTCGACCTGGGCCAGGGCGGCCTCGGCCCACTCGCGGTTGGTGCTGGCGATCGTGACGGTGCCGTCGTCCTCGACCTCGATGACGGTGCCAGTCGCCTCCTGGATGCCGCGGATGTTCTTGCCGCCGGGGCCGATCAGCATGCCGATCTTGAGCGGGTCGATCGTCGTGCGGATCAGGCGCGGAGCGTGCTCCGAGATGTCGCTCTTGGGCCGCGAAATCGCCGTCAGCATCTTGCGGAGAATCTGGATGCGAGCCTCGCGCGACTGGTCGAACGTGGCCCGGATAATCTCGGGGCTGATGCCTTCGATCTTCAGGTCGAGCTGGATGCCGGTGATGCCGTTTTGCGTGCCGGAGATCTTGAAATCCATGTCGCCGAAATGGTCCTCGTCGCCGATGATATCGGTGAGCAGGACCCACTGCGTGTCGGACTCCTTGACCAGGCCAACCGAGATCCCGGCCACGGGATTGCTGATCGGCACGCCCGCCGCCATCAGGCCGAGAGTCGCGCCGCAGACGCTGGCCATGCTCGAGCTGCCGTTGCTCTCGAGGATGTCCGAGATCACGCGGATCGTGTAGGGAAACTCTTCGCTGGCCGGCAGCACCGGGTTGACGCTTCGCTCGGCCAGCGCCCCGTGGCCGATTTCGCGGCGGCCCGGCCCGCGGATCGGTCGCACTTCACCGACCGAGAACGACGGGAAGTTGTAGTCGAGCATGAACTTCTTGCTGTACTCGTCGAACAGGCCGTCCACCCGCTGCTCGTCGCGGGTCGTGCCCAGCGTGACCGTAATAAGCGCCTGCGTCTCGCCCCGCTGGAACAGGGCCGAGCCGTGAACCCGCGGCAGCACATCGACCAGGCATTCGATGTTCCGCAGGCTCCGATAGTCGCGGCCGTCGGGCCGCGTGCCGCTGAGGATCAGGTCGCGGACGACCCGCTCTTCCAGGTCGTGCCAGGCGGTCGAGAACACCTCCGGCTTGACGGCGTCCGCCGCCAGCGGATCGGGAATGATCTCCTTCAGGGCCCGTTCTTTGATTGCTTTGACCGCCTCGGCCCGGTTCTGCTTGCCGCTGGTCTGCTTGGCCGATTTGAACTCGTCATAGAAGCGGCTCTTGAGCCGGTCGTAAACGCCGGGATCGGGCGGGGCCACGAACTCGGGCTTGACGACGCCGAGCTGGCGGGCGAACTCGCGCTGCAGGTCGATGATCTCGCGGATTGTGGCGTGGGCGAACAGGATCGCCTCGAACATGTCGTTTTCGGGCAGCTCGCGGGCGAAGCCCTCGATCATCGCCACCGAGTCGGCCGTGCCCGAGACGATCAGGTCCAGGTCGCTGTCTTCCAGCTCGTCGTGCGTGGGGAACGGGATGAACTTGCCGGCAATGCGGCCGACGCGGACGCTGGCAATCGGTCCCTGGAACGGCAGCGGCGAGATGAACAGGGCTGCGGCCACGCCGTTCATGGCGATCACGTCGCCGTCGTTCTGCTTGTCGCTGGCCAGCACGAAGCTCTGGCACTGCACCTCCTCCTTAAATCCCTTGGGAAACAGTGGGCGGATGGGCCGGTCGCAGAGCCGCGAAGTGAGCGTCTCCTTGGTGGTTGGGCGGCTCTCCCGCTTCAAGAAGCCGCCGGGGAATTTGCCGGCGGCCGCGGTCCGTTCGCGATAGTCGCAGGTGAGCGGAAAGAAATCGATCCCCGGGCGGCCGGGGCCGCTGACCGCCGTGTTGAGCGTGACGGTTTCGCCGAAGCGGGCGATCACCGCGGCGCTGGCCTGCTTGGCCAAGAGGCCGCTTTCGAACGAGAGAACGCCGCTGCCAATTTGCTTTTCGACTTTGACCTTCACTATTGTCCTGCCTTTACGCTGGGTCCTGCTGCGAACGTCAGTTGCCGGTGGAGCGTGCACGAAAGCTGCCGCGCGTGCCAGTCACGCGCATGCGGCCGGGCGTAAACTCGCCAAGAAGAATTTCCGGCACTCTTGCGCCGGCCGGCGGCAACCGTTTGCCGCCGGGACAGGCCTACTTGCGGATACCGAGCTTGCCAATGATGTCCACATACCCCTGTGGATTGACGCGGCGCAGATAGTCCAGCAAAGTGCGGCGGCGGCTGACCATGGCCAAAAGGCCTCGCCGGCTGGCATAATCCTTTTCGTGCGTCCGCATGTGCTCGGTCAGGTTGTTAATCCGGACCGTAAGAATCGCAATCTGCACTTCCGGCGACCCGGAGTCAGAGTCCGCCCGCCGATACTGCTGGATCAATTCCTTTTTCCGCTCTTTGGTGACTGTCATTGCTTCTCGCCGAGACTGCCCGCGGTGCGTCCGCCCCACTTGTTTTTGTCGCGGACGGCCGCCTGGGTGCGACGAATCTCCTTCGACTACTGCTGCTCTTGCGGGACTGTGGTTACCTGAACTTCCAACTGTTTTCTTTGACACGAAGCCAAAAACTACGACAAGCCACACAATGTATCAGTCTGCTGGGGGATTGCAAGGGCAGCCAAACTGCCGCTGTGAGCTGTACGCGACTCGCCGCAAGCCTCGCCGCCGCCACGACTTCCGACCACCGTGTTTGAATGCCAACAGGGCGCGCAGGCGAGGGAGTGCAGGCTCGGGACGCACGTATCGGCGACGGGTATGCGCGCTTATCGGAGATAATTCTCCAAACGGCAATCGGTGACGCAACTCCAATTGCTGCAATGTCTTACGACGAAAAACGCCCGATACCAATTATGCGCATTATGCGCGCTCCAAAGCCGCGACCAGTGGTCGCGGTTTACCGCTGCGAGTTCTCAGCCTCAGCCACAGCTCACCCCTTATGCTGCATATGCATGCCGCCGCATTTTTTCCCGCACATGCATCATCGCAACTACTGTGTGCGCAATGACTTGCGACGACACCGCTTAAGTTGCATATTATGCGTAACGCAGA
>DASRJB010000152.1:0-2334 GCA_035649715.1 Pirellulaceae bacterium | reverse complement strand
TTCGGCTATCAAGGCACCCCGCCCACGCACCCGGAGCTGCTCGACTGGCTGGCCAGCGAGTTCGTTCATCCGACTGCGAGCGGTGGCAGGCCGGCGAGCGGTGGGCGTAAGCCCACTGAGTGGTCGCTGAAGTCCCTCCACCGCCTGATCCTCCTTTCCAGCGCCTTTCAGATGTCCGGCCAGGCCAGCCCGGCTGCCGCCAAGATCGATCCGGAGAACGACTTGCTCTCACACTTCGACCTGAGGCGACTGACGGCCGAGGAACTGCGCGATTCGATTCTCGCCGCCTGCGGCAATCTGAACGTCAAGAAGGAAGACGGCCCCAGCGTCTATCCGGAAATTCCCCGCGAGGTGCTGGCCGGGCAGTCGATGCCGGGGCACAACTGGGGCCGCTCGTCGCCGGAAGAAGCCGCCAGCCGCAGCGTCTTCGTACACATCAAGCGGTCGCTGGCCCTGCCGATCCTGGCGGCGTTTGACGCACCCGATCCCGACGCGCCCTGCCCGGTGCGGTTCACGACCACGCAGCCGACACAGGCGCTGGCGCTGATCAACAGCAGCTTCCTGGCCCAGCAGTCGCGGCTGCTGGCCAAACTGGCGGCTGACAAGGCCGGCGGCGAAACCGCGGCGCAAGTGGAGTTCGTCCTGCGCCGCGTCCTGCAGCGCGAGCCGACGGCAGCCGAGATCGACCGCGGCGTGAAGTTTATCGTCCAGGCCCAAGAGGCCGAGAAGCTGGCTCACGAAGAGGCCCTGCGGCAGTTTTGCCTCGTGGCATTGAACCTGAACGAGTTTGTGTATTTGGAGTAAGTCGCATTATGACCAACTTCTGCGGCCGTACGCGGCGGGAATTCTTGTGGCAGGCGGGCGCTGGATTCACCGGCGTGGCGCTGGCGGGAATGCTGGAGGGAGATTTCTTCGCGCGGCAGGCGACCGCCGCCGACGGCGTGACGAAGTTCGCCAACCCGCTGGCGCCGAAGAAGCCCCACCTGCCGGCTAAGGCCAAGAGCGTGATCTTCCTGTACATGTACGGCGGCCCGTCGCACATGGACACCTTTGAGTACAAGCCGGCGATGGTCGGCATGGACAACAAGACGGTGAACGTGAAGACGTTTGGCCGCGGCGGACACAAGAACCAGGGCCGCATCGTCGAGCCGCGGTGGAAGTTCAAGCAATACGGCCAGTGCGGCCACTGGGTCAGCGATCTGTTTCCCCACCTGGCCCAGCACGTGGACGACATCGCGTTCCTCCACTCGATGACCGCCGACTCGCCGATTCACGGCTCGGCCATGCTGCAGATGAACACGGGCAAAATCCTGAGCGGCAGCCCGTGCCTCGGCTCGTGGGTGAACTACGGCCTGGGCAGCGAGAACGAGAATCTGCCGGGGTTCGTTGTCATGCTCGACCCCCGCGGCGGGCCGATCAGCGGCGCCAAGAACTGGTCCAGCGGCTACATGCCGGCCCACTACGAAGGCACGATGTTCCGCTCACAAGGCACGCCGATCCTCGACCTCGACCGGCCGGCGGACATGACTGAGGCCAGCCAGCGGCGGATATTGGACTCGCTTCGCAGCTACAACGAAGAGCACGCCGCCAGGCAGGGCGGCAATCAGGCGCTTACGTCGCGGATCGCCAGCTACGAGCTGGCGTTCAAGATGCAGGCCACCGCGCCGGAAGCGACCGACCTGGCCGACGAGCCGCAGAGCATCCGCGACCTGTACGGTCTGGACGACAAGCAGACCAGCGCCGTGGCCCGGCAGTGCATCCTCGCGCGGCGGCTGGTCGAGCGCGGCGTGCGTTTTGTGCAGATCTATTCCGGCGGCGCGCACAACGACGACAACTGGGACGCCCACGGCGACCTCTTGGCCAACCACAACCTCCACGCCGGCGAAACCGACAAGCCGATCGCGGGCCTGATCGCCGATTTGCGGCAGCGGGGCCTCTTGGATAGCACGCTGATCGTGTGGGGCGGCGAATTCGGCCGCCAGCCGACGGCCGAATACGAAAAGGGCACCGGCCGCGACCACAACGCCTACGGCTTCACGATGTGGCTGGCCGGCGGCGGGGTCAAGGGCGGCGTCAGCGTCGGCACGACCGACGAGCTGGGCTCCGCCGCCGTGGAGAAGCCGTTCCACGTCCGCCACCTGCACGCGACGATCCTGCACCAGCTGGGCATCGACCCGGAGCGGCTGACGTACTTCTACGCGGGGCTGGACCAGAAGCTCGTCGGCGTCGAGGGCGCCAGCCCCATCCGCGAAATCCTCTGACCCGCCACGTCCCCGCATGGAGAGCGTGCGATGATGCGAACGGTGGCCGCCGCCCTTGGCGTTCTCCTGGCGG
>DASRJB010000151.1:0-4523 GCA_035649715.1 Pirellulaceae bacterium | reverse complement strand
TACGCGCTGGTCAACGGCCGCCGCGCCGTCTATATACTGGCGACCAAGCGGGCTGATGCCTCGACGCTCTCGGTCATTCATGCGATCAAGCGGGCTCTGCCCGAGATGCAGAAGAAGCTGCCCGGCGACATCCACGTCAGCTTCGAGTTCGACCAGTCCCCCTACGTCACGCGGGCGGTCGCCGGCGTCGTGACCGAGGGCACTCTCGGCGCGGTGCTGGTCGGCCTGATGGTGCTCGTTTTCCTGTGGGATTGGCGCAGTGCCCTGGTCGTCGTGCTCAATATCCCGCTGGCCCTGATGTCGGCGGTCTGCGCCCTCTGGATTTGCGGCTACACGATCAACGTGATGACGCTCGGCGGCTTGGCGCTGGCGATCGGCGTGCTCGTCGATGAAGCGACCGTCGAGATCGAGAACATCCACGCGCAAATGAGTCACACGCCGTCGATCGCCCGGGCCGTGCAGCTGGGCAACGCCGTGACCGCGCTCCCGCGGCTTCTGGCCATGCTCTGCGTCCTGGCCGTGTTCATTCCGGCGTTCTTCATGGAAGGCGCGGCCCGCGCGCTGTTCGCCCCGCTGGCCCTGGCCGTCGGTTTTTCGATGATCGCGTCGTACGTGCTGTCGAGCACGTTCGTGCCGGTGATGTCGGTCTGGCTGCTGCGGTACTCAAAGCCGCGACCAGTGGTCGCGGTTTCTGCAGTTCCCGCGACCACTGGTCGCGGCTTTGATCGCCTCCGCCGCGGCTACGAACGGCTTCTCGGCGGCCTGGTGGCTTTCCGCTGGATTCTCGTGCCGGCTTACCTGGCGGCCTGTGCCGCGATCGTGCTGGCGGTGCTGCCGCGGCTGGGCCGCGAGATCTTTCCGCTGGTCGATACCGGCGCCTTTCGCCTGCGGCTGCGAGCGCCCGACGGCACGCACATCGGTAAGAGCGAAGAGACGGCCAAGAAGGCGCTCGACATTGTCGCCCAGACGGTCGGCCCCGGAAACGTCGCCCTGTCGTTGGGCTACGTCGGCATGATCCCCAGCACTTTTCCGGTGAACGCCGTCTATCAATGGTCGCGCGGACCGGAGGAGGCGATCCTTTACGTCGCCTTCAAGGACGGCGCCCGCATCGACGTCGAGCGGCTCAAAGAGACACTCCGTGAGAAGTTCACCGCCGAGCTGCCCGGCGTGCGAGCCAGCTTCGAGCCAGCTGACATCATCAACGACGTGATGAGCTTCGGCTCGCCGACGCCGATCGAGATTTCCGTCAGCGGCGGCAATTTTGCCGAAAGCCGGCGGCACGCCGAGAAGATTCGCGACGAGCTGGCAAAGCTGCCCTACCTGCGAGATTTGCAGTTCGGCCAGTCGCTCGACTATCCGACGATCGAGGTCAACGTCGATCGCGAGAAGGCGGGCCTGGCCGGCCTGACGGCCTCCGACGTCAGCCGCTCGCTGGTCACGGCGACCTCCAGCAGCCGGTTTACGGTGCCGAATTACTGGGCCGACCCGAAGACGGGCATTGCCTACCAGGTGCAGGTCGAGATCCCGCGGCCGGTCGTCCGCTCGCCGGACGGCATCGACCCTACAAACTCGCCCGAAGAGATCGGCCAGATTCCGCTGGCGAAGAACGGCGACGGGCTGGTGCTGATCCGCGACGTCGCCGAGATCCGCCAGGGCACGATGGTGGGCCAGTACGACCGCTACAACATGAAGCGGCAAGTGACCCTCACCGCGAACCGCTCGGGCGTCGATCTGGGCACGCTCACCCGCGAGGTAGCCGCGGCGGTCAAGCGGGCCGGCGAAGCGCCCCAGGACGCGAAGATCGAAATCCGCGGCCAGATTCCGCCCCTGAACGAAATGAGCAGTGGCCTGGCCGCCGGCCTGATCGTCTCGGTCATCACGGTGTTTCTGCTGCTGACGGCCAACTTTCAGTCCGTGCGGCTGGCCGTGGTCGCCGTTTCGTCCGTGCCGGCGGTCGTGGCGGGCGTCGTGGTGACGCTCTGGCTGACCGGCACGACGCTGAACATCCAGTCGTTCATCGGCGCGATCATGGCGATCGGCGTGGCGATGGCCAATGCGATTCTGTTGGTCACGTTTGCCGAGAGCCGCCGCCGCGAAGGCGAGCGCTCGCTGGCAGCGGCCGTGTCCGGCGCGGGCTCGCGGCTGCGGGCGATCCTGATGACCAGCTGCGCCATGATCGCCGGCATGACGCCGATGGCGCTGGCCATCGGCGAGGCCGGCGCACAAAACGCCCCCCTGGGCCGCGCCGTCATTGGCGGGCTCGCCGCGGCCACGCTGGCCACGCTGCTGGTTCTGCCCGCGATCTTCGCGCTGCTCGCCCGGCGGGACGACTTCCAGACGGCGTCGCTCGATCCGGACGACCCGGAGAGCCGCCATTATCTAATCCCCGCGGACGGAGCCTGAGATGAGACAAAGACCCGCCCCTAGCTCGAGCGTGGGTTCTGTAGGGAATGCCCTCCGTGGCATTCCGTGCCCTGGGATCGATCGTCCACTCGCGACGCCGGAACGCCACAGAGGGCGTTCCCTACAGCGCGCGATGACGGTCGTCGCGCTGGCCCTCGCCGGCTGCGGGCCGGCTGCTGTCGCCCAGCCGCAAGCCGCTCCCGCGGCGGGCGGCGCGCTGGAGGTCGTTCAGGCCGGCAATCCGACCCGCAAAACGCTGACGCTCACGACGGCTCAGCCGGCGCGGATCGAGGCGCTGGAGCAGACGCCGATCCACTCGAAGCTGGCGGCCTACGTGGGCGAGGTGCTGGTCGATTATGGCGACCGTGTGAAGCCGGGGCAGCCGCTGGTGAAGCTCACCGCGCCGGAGCTCGACGCCGAGCTCGCCCAGAAACGGGCCCTGCTGGAGCAGGCTCGCGCGGAGATCGCGCAGGCCGAGGCGGCCCGCGCGGCCACCGAAGCTGCCGTGCTGGCCAGCCGGGCGCTGGTGGACCAGGCCGAAGCGGCCACGCTCCGCTCGCAGGCCGACGTCGCCCGCTGGAAATCGGAATACGCCCGCATCGAGCAGCTCGCAACTAGCGGCGCGGTCAACCGGCAGCTCGTCGATGAGACGCAGCAGAAATACCGCGCGGCCGAGGCCGACCAGAAGGAAGCCCTGTCGGCGGTCGAATCCGCCAAGGCGGCGCTCGTTCAGTCGCAGTCGCAAGTCACCAAGGCCGCGGCCGACGTGACCGCCGCGCAGGCCCGCCAGCGCGTGGCCGAGGCCAATGTCGCCGCGGCCCTGGCCCAGCTGTCGTACCTGTCGCTTAATGCGCCGTTTGCCGGCGTTGTCACGCACCGCCGCGTCGATCCGGGGCATTTTGTGCAGCCCGGCGCCAACAATTCGCCGCCGCTCCTGGTCGTCGCCCGGGCCGACAAGCTGCGGGCGTTCATTGCCGTGCCGGAGGCCGAAGCGGCCTATGTCGATGTCGGCGACGCCGTCACGCTCGACGTGCAGTCGCTCCGCGGCGCGGAATTCCCGGGGCAGGTCTCGCGCACCGGTTTCGCCCTCAGCGAAGGCAGCCGTTCGCTGGAAACGATCGTTGATCTCGACAACGCCGCCGGCAAGCTCCGGCCGGGGCTCTACGCCACGGCGCGGATCGTCCTGCAGGAGCAGAAGGACGCGCTGGTGCTGCCCTCCGCCGCCGTCGTCCGGCAGAACAAGGAGGCGTTCTGCTACCGCCTGATCGGCGGCCAGGCGACGAAAACGCCGATTCAGCTCGGCATCCGCGTCGCCGACGAGTGGGAGATCGCCGCCGGCCTGACGGAGCGCGACCTCGTGATCCTCAATAAAGCCGCTGCCCTCAAGGACGGCCAGCCCGTCGAGCGGCTGAAGGCCGAAGCGAAGAAATAGCTGCTAGGGCCGCTCGGTCTGGGCCGCCTTGATCAGCGCGGCCGCCAGTTCGTTGGCGTACTCCTCGATCGCCGGATAGCCGCTGGGCATTGCCCGTGAGTGATCGGACCCGTTTTTGGGATCGAGCCCGTGGGTGGCCTCCCAGTCGTCGGGCAGGCCGTCACTGTCCGAATCGGCCAGCGGCTTGCCGGGCGTCAGGCCAGCCAGCAAATCGTCCTGCGGCTTTTTGCCCCAGGAGCCGGTGCCGTTCTTGACCTCGGCGACGATCCGCGCCGTGACGGCGTCGCGCGGCAGGCCGCCGGCTTGCTGGAGCACCAGCTCATAAGCCTCTTGCGGCGAGTGGGTCGTCACTTTCGGCACGGCCGTCTCCCGCTCGGCCTTCTTCCCCTTGGCGGCATAGTAGGCCAGGCCGGCGAGCTTGCCGCTCTCGGCCCACGGGTCCTGCACGGCGCCGACGCCGTCGATGTAGTTGTCCCGCAGGAAGTACTCGGTCGTGCCCTGAAAGCAGAACGGAAAGATCTTGGGGTCGCTGGGCCCGCGCTTGTAGTAGTTGCCGATGACGTTGTAACCGCCGCCCTTCGGCGGATTGTCGTGGTGGAAACCGTCGCGGAAGTTGTACACCACGTTGTTGCGGACGTCGGCCGGGCCGTTGGCGATCGCCGGGCAGCGCCGCCGGTGGTGGGCGAAC
>DASRJB010000150.1:0-2428 GCA_035649715.1 Pirellulaceae bacterium | reverse complement strand
AGGGCATTCACCTGGCGTACAAGATCGCCCAGGAGAATCTCATCCGGGGCGGCGTCAACCGCGTGATCCTCTGCTCCGACGGCGACTTCAACGTCGGCACGACCTCGACGGGCGACCTGGTGCGGCTGGCGATCGAGAAATCGCGGGGCGGCGTCCACCTGAGCGTGCTCGGCTTCGGCATCGGCAACCACAACGACGCGATGCTCGAGCAGATCGCCAACAAGGCCGACGGCAACTACGCCTTCATCGACAGCGACCGCGAAGCCCAGAAGGTCTTCGTCGAGCAGATGCAGGGCACGCTGGTCACGATCGCCAAGGACGTGAAGATCCAGGTCGAGTTCAATCCGGCCGAGGTCGCCGCCTATCGGCTGATCGGCTACGAGAACCGCCGCCTGGCCGACCGCGACTTCAACGACGACACGAAGGACGCCGGCGACATCGGCGCGGGGCACTCGGTCACGGCCCTGTATCAGGTCGTGCCTGTCGGCGTTGAGAGCGAGCTGGGGCGGCCGGGCGTCGATCCGCTGAAGTACCAGGAGACAGCGGCGAGCGGGAGGCGTGAGCCTCCCGATGGCGTTCCGCTCACCGAGGCCGCGAAGTCGGGCGAAATGCTCACCCTGAAGCTGCGCTACCAGCCGCCGGCTGGCGGGACCAGCACGCTGCTGACGTTTCCGGTGAAGGACAGCGGCCAGCGGTTTGGCTCGGCGTCGCCCGATTTTCAGTTTGCCGCGGCGGTCGCGTCGTTCGGGCAATTGCTTCGCAACTCAAAGTACAAGGGAGACGTTTCGTTCGCCGCGGTGCTGGAAACGGCGTCGGCCGCGAAGGGCCAGGACAAGCACGGCCTGCGGGCGGAGTTTCTGGAGCTGGTCAAAGCGGCCCAGCGGCTTTCGGGCGACAGAGTCGGCGCGGCGATTCCGCCCGCGTGGCATGTCACCGCGCGTCCAGTGTTGGCGACGCTGCCAGCGCCGACGCTGTCAGCGTCGG
This sequence comes from Pirellulaceae bacterium, assembly GCA_035649715.1. Lineage (GTDB taxonomy): Bacteria > Planctomycetota > Planctomycetia > Pirellulales > Pirellulaceae > CAYLLN01. Next base: position 1,444 of record DASRJB010000150.1, on the reverse strand, counting down.
CTACGGGCCTGAAAGGCGAGCACATCTTCGCGCTCGGCCTCGCCGCCGGAGCCTTGATCTCCTTTGCCACCTTGGTGATCTGCATCTTCCTTGCTCGGTCCCGCACAGCCGCCATCTCCTTCGGTCCCGCGCCGCTGGCCAGGCTCAAGTAGCTTGCCAGCCGTGGCCTGCCGCTGCGATACTGCGGTGCAGCTTCCCGTTTGGCCTTCGGAGCTGCACTGTGAAACCTTTCGTCGCGGTTCTGCGTGGTGCGTTGCTGCTGGCACTCCTTGCCGCGCTGGCCCGCGCTCAAGCAACGCCCGAGAAGCAGGAGCTGACCCGCCGCGAGTGGACCATCGGCGATACGCCGCGCGAGGCGCTGCTCTACGTTCCCGCAGCCGCCAAGACCACGCCGTCGCCGGTCGTCTTCGCCTTTCACGGCCACGGCGGCACGATGCAGCGGGCGGCCGTGATGTTCCACTACCACGACGTCTGGCCCGAGGCGATCGTCGTTTACATGCAGGGCCTGAACACGCCCGGTCGGCTGACCGATCCGGAGGGCAAGCGGCCCGGCTGGCAAAATGCGGCCGGGATACTGGGCGATCGCGATCTCAAGTTCTTCGATGCCGTCCTCGCGTCGCTCCAGGCCGACTACAAGGTGGACCAGCGCCGCATCTATTCCACCGGCCACTCCAACGGCGGCGGCTTCACCTACCTGCTCTGGCGGACGCGCGGCGACGTCTTTGCCGCGATGGCGCCCTCCGCGGCTGCCGGCCCCGGCGCTGCGTGGACCAGCCGCCTCGCCGACCTCAAGCCCAAGCCGGTGATGCACCTGGCCGGCGAGAATGACCAACTCGTCAAGTACGAGTGGCAGCAGGCGACGATCGAAGCGCTCCGCAAGCTCAACGGCTGCGAACCGACCGGCTCCGAGTGGGCCAAAGGCTGCACCCTGTATGAGTCGAAGTCCGGCACGCCCGTCGTCACCTTCATCCACCCGGGCGCTCACAACTTTCCGCCTGAAGCCCCGGCCCTGTTCGTCAAGTTCTTCCAGCAGCATGCCAGGCCTTAAGCCCTCAGGCTTAGTCGCGTTGGGGCGGCGCGATCAGGTCGAGAAGCTTGATCATCGTCGCGGCGCTTAGCTTTACGCCCTGGAGCGCATCCAGCGTCCGGCCGAGCAAGCGGCGGGCGGCCGGGTTGGAAGTCTGTTGTTCCACCTCGCGGAGACGAGATTCCAAATCCAAAGCCGCGGCACAGATCGCTTCATAGCGGGCCCGCAAATCGGCTGCGGCGGCGCGGTCGGGCGTGCCGGTCAGCAGCGTTTCGCCGATGAAGGTGGCGGTGCCTTCGTTGGCCATCACCACGTCGCGCCGGAGCTCGAGGCTCGCCTGACGCAGCCGCTCAGCCAGGTCGCCAGCCGCTTTGAGGTGGCGGAACGTCTCGAGCCCTTCCACAAACGCCTGGCTGA
>DASRJB010000149.1:0-7532 GCA_035649715.1 Pirellulaceae bacterium | reverse complement strand
TTCATCGTCGGCTTCTGCGGCGAGACGGAGGCCGATTTTCAGCAGACTTACGAACTGGTTAAAGAGTCGCGGTTCAAGAACAGCTTCATCTTCAAATACAGCGAGCGGCCGGGCACGAAGGGGGCGGAGCTGTACGCCGATGACGTGCCCTTCGAGGTCAAAAACCGCCGCAACAACGAGCTGCTGGAGCTGCAGAACCGCCTCAGCGAGCAGGACAACCAGCAGTTCCTCGGCCGGCGTGTCGAAGTTCTGGTCGAGGGGGCAAGCGACCGCGCCAAGAGCCGCGGCGAAGACGCGGGCGAGAGCGTGCAGCTCATGGGCCGCACCCCCGACGACCGGATCGTCGTGTTCGACGGGCAGCCGCGGCTGATCGGCCAGATCATTCCGCTGGCGATCTATGACGTTGCGGCCCACACGCTGTTCGGCGCGGTGGTGACCGAGCACGTCGGCCCGCCGCTGTCGGTCCTCGCCTGACGATGGCTCAATTCGCCCAGCGCCGCCTGCTCAGCCGGATGGCCGCGGCGGCCCGCGAGCTGGCCGGCGAATGGTCCGGCCGCGACTTCGGCGGCGCTTCACCCGACACGGTCGCTCAGGCCGCAGTCTGTGCCGCGCCGATCCTGGCATCCGGACGCAACGATCACGCAGCCTTGAATTGGCTGTGCAGGCAACTAGCGCCTTGGGAGAGTTTTGCCCTCGAGCAAGCTCTCCGTCCCTCCCTCGCTCCCTCTCTCCCTCTCTCCCCCTCGCCCAGCCACCTCTACGACGCCTTCCTCCACCACCACGCTCGGGACCGCCGCAAACGGCACGGCGTCTTCTTCACGCCGCAGCCGATCGCCGACTACATCGTCCGCCGCATCGACGCGGCGCTGCGAAACGACTTCGGCCTGCCCGGCGGTTTGGCCGACGATTCCGCATTCCGCACTCCGCATTCCGCATTTCTGCTCGATCCGGCCTGCGGCACCGGCGTCTTCCTGCTCGCCGTCATCGACTTCCTCCACTCCCGCCTGGCAGACTGCTGGAACGAACTCGTCCCCGCCTTGCTGCCGAGGCTGATCGGCATCGAACTGCTTCCCGCCGCCGCTTTCCTGGCCAAACTCAACATCGCCCTCCAGCTGGCCGAAACCGGCTACGACTTCCGACAGCCCGGTAGCATCCAAATCCACACGGCCGACGCGCTTGATCCCAATTTGCAATTTGCAATTTGCAATTTGCAATCTGCAATTCCCGTCCTCCTCGGCAATCCTCCCTTCTCCAGCCTCTCCACCAACACCAACGACTGGATCGCCGGACTCGTTCGCGGCGACGGCCAGACCAGAGGCTACCTGCGGGCCGGCGACGAGCGGCTGGGGGAGCGGAAAACCTGGCTGCACGACGACTACGTGAAGTTCATCCGACTCGCCCAGTGGCACGTCGAGCAGGCCGGCCGCGGAATCGTGGGACTGGTCACGAGCAGCGGCTACCTGTCGAATGCCACGTTCCGCCTGATGCGGCAGGAGCTGCTCCGCGTCTTTCCGCGGATCGAGATCCTCGACCTGCACGGCAGCCGCAAGGCCCACGAAGTCGCCCCGGACGGCGGCCCGGACGAGAACGTCTTCGGCCTCGCGCAGGGAGTCGCGATCGGCATTTTTTCGCGCCCGGCCACACCAACCCGCAGCGTAAGCGAGGGACTTCCGGAACACCGCCTCACCTCCGGCGACCTCTGGGGCTCGCGCGACGCCAAGCTCGCCGCGCTGTCCAACGGTCATCCGGTAACGACCGCCACCGCCGCTCTCGCCCCGCCCGATTTCCGCTTCACATCCTCGCCGCACCACGCCGGGCATCCCGAATACGCCGCCGCCTGGTCGCTGGCCGAGGCAATGCCGCTGAACGCGACCGCGCCGGTGACGGCCCGCGACCACTTCGTCGTTGCCTTCACTCAGGACGAGCTGCGGCAGCGAGTCGCCGAGTTCCGCGACCTGGCGATCCCCGACGACGAAATCCGCCGCCGCTATTTCCAGCGGACGCGGTCGGCTCGCTACGAAACCGGCGACACCCGCGGCTGGAAGCTGGCCGCCGCCCGTCGCGCCGTCGCCGCCGACGCCGACTGGGAAACCCGAATCGTCCGCTGCCTCTATCGCCCTTTCGACTGGCGGCACGTCTTCTGGCACCCCGCGATGATCGACTGGCCGCGGGCGGAAGTAACGCAGCACTTGCTTCTCCAAAATGGAGAACCGAATGGTATTTACGAGTGGGCGAGAGGGAGAGGGGGAGTGAGGGAGAGGGCACTATTGAACGCTCCCTCTCTCCCACTCTCCCCCTCGCCCCCTCTAGTGCTCATCGCTCGCCGGCAGCAGTTGCCCACGCAACCGTGCACGTTCTTCTGGATCGCCGACGGCTTGGCGCTCGACGGCGTGATCCGCAGCGACAACCGGGGCAGCGAATCGCTGTTTCCGCTCTACGTGCGCGAGCTTAGCGGCTGGCGGGCCAACTTCGCGCCGCAATTCGTCGCACAGGCGGAGCGGGCGGCGGACCTGGGCTACATTCCACTGGGCTGCGGCGACCTGGCTAGGGCGTTCGGCCCCGAGGACCTGCTGGCGTATATCTACGCGCTGTTTCACGCGCCGACCTATCGCGCGCGATACGCGGCGGCGCTGGTGACCGGCTTTCCTCGCGTCCTGCTGGCCGGGGGCGAGTGCTTTCGCACGCTGGCCCGCTGCGGCCGCGAGCTGATCGACCTGCACCTGCTGCGGACTACTTTTGCGTCCAATGGCGAGCCGGCGTCGCTGCCGCAGGTCGCAGGGTTTCGGGCCGGCGGCTATGTCGCCCTGCGGAAGTGGCTTCAGCCGCGGCATCGCTCGCCGGCCGATCCGCAGTATGGCCAGATCGCCGCCGCAATTGCGCGAACGCTGGAGCTGATGGGCGAGATCGATGGCGCGCTGGGGCTTCCGCAGCCCGGCGCTTAATCCTCCGACTCCGCGGCCGGCGCCTTGGCCAGCTTCTCCTGAGCGATCCACATCATGCGGCCCATCAGGCGGCAGAACAGGAAGGCCAGCACGACCAGCGCCGCCGCGCCCACCGAGCTGACGGGAAAGAACCGGACCTGCGCCAGGACCAGCGCCAGCGCGGCCAGAAAGCCGAGCAGGATCTGCAGCAGATAGAAGATCAGCCAGCTGTCGGCCGCCACGCTCAGGCTGCGATAGGTCGAGGGCGAGTAGAAGGCGACGACCGAGCTTTCCGCGAGCATCGAGGAGAGCACCAGCGGAAACAGGAAGACCCAGCTCGCCAGGATCACCAGCGGCAGGGCAAATACCGGCGCGGCGCCGGTGGAGACGATGAACGAGCCGAAGACCAGCCCTGGAAACCCGGCGACGATCCCCGCGACCGGAAAATACGACGCCTTGAGGAACCACTCCAGGATGTTGTAGTCCGGCCAGCTCGTCACCTGGTCCGAGCCGTTCGCCGTGTCCTCGACGATCGCGAACAGACAGCACGAGAACGGCGCGACCCAGGCCATGAAGCCCAGACCGAACAGAAACGCATAGACGTACTGCTGCCCCTGCTCGAGCGCCTTGGCGACGAGGTCGTCGGTCTCGCTCGGTCTGGCGGCATTGGCCAGGGCGACGAGCGCGGCCGCACCCATGCCGTACAGAATCCAGCGGAGCAGCGCGTCCCGGTGGAACAGAAACTCGATCACGCCGACCCGGAACGGGGCTCGCCGCCAGGCCCCGGCCGCACCGCGGTCGATCTCGGTGCCGAAATGGTCGTCGGTGTAGCGGCCGTCGTACATCTCCGCGTTCGGCTCCGGCGGCGGCAGCCGCGGCGGCGGCGGCTTGTACTCGATCCGCTCCACCGGCTCGGAGATGACAAAATCCTCTTCCTCCTCCACCTCGCCATATTCGGGGGCCGCGGATTCGGGGGCGGGCTCCGCTTCACTTGTGCCCGCGGGCTCCGCTTCCGCGACCGGGGCGCTCGCGCGGGCCGCGGGCGCTGCGCTGGCGGCCGCGGCCACCGGCGGAGCACGCGGATCGGGCGGCTGCCAGCCGGGCGGTGCGCTATCGGGGTCCATCGCGGCCAGAATCGCGTAGTCGCCGCGCGGGGCCTGGAGCGGGCGATAGGCCGGCCGCTCGACGGTGACGTCCAGCCCGAATTCCTCGGCGTTGTCCAGGCTCGGCCCCTTGGGAATCTTCTTCTCCTCGCGGACCTTCAGCGGCTTGATCTCGTTCACCGTGTGGCAGTCGGGACACTGCAGCGTCTGGCCGATCTTCTCCAGCGGGGCGTGCATCCGCGTGCCGCACAGCCGGCAGACGACCGGCACGTGCGTCACCTTCTCCTTCTTCCGCGGCGGCGGCGGAGGCAGCAGGTTCGGATCGATCGGCTCGGTTCGAGGCGCCTGCGGCAGGGGGACGACGCCCGCCGCGGCGTGCAATGCCGCGGCGGAAACCTCGGCAGGCACCGGCGGCGGGCGCTTGCCCGCGGGCTGCTGTCCTCTTTTCGGCTCACTGCCGTCGAGCGGCACGAAGCCGTCGTCTTCCAGCGGCGGCAAGGGCGCCAGCGGCCTGGTCGGCGCGACGTTCCCCGGATTGAGCGGCGCGACCTTGGGATCGACCGAGTTGTCCAGCTTCCGCGGCGGCCGGCTTGGAGCGGCAGCAGCAGGAGCAGGCCGCGGCGTCTGTGTTGGTACGCCCGCACCTGCAATCTGGCCCCGGCCTCCTGGCTCCTGGCTCCTGGCCTCTGGCGCCTGGCCCCTGACTCCCGACTCCCGACTCCCGCCTCCCGCCTCCTGTCCCAACCGAAAGCCCTGGCCGCACTTGGGGCAATTCACCTGCGACCCCGTGGGCAACGCCGGCGACTTGATCAGCGCCTGGCAGTGCGGGCAGGCGATTTTCGGCGGCGGATTGCTGGCGGCCATTCCCCGGTGCCCCGTTCCGATGGACCCCGTCATTGTATCACCGGCCGCCAGTATTCGCCCCGCGAGACGAACTATTGGCTAGGCGCGCGAGAATCGCCTCCCGCTCTTGGGCTTGCCCTGAAAGCCGCGGAATGGCCGCTGGCCTTGCCGGCCGGATCGATGTTGCTGCGGGGAGTGCTGAAATCGCCGCGGCTGCTGCGACTGGCCGGCGGGTTCGAGGTCCGCCTCGGCCGGCGGAGCGTTTCCGCCAGCGACGGGCAAGCGCTGCCGCGTCAGCCGCTCGATCTCGCGCAGCATGCCGCGCTCCTCGCGGTCGCAGAAGGTGACGGCGATGCCCGCGGCCCCGGCCCGCGCGGTGCGGCCGATGCGGTGGACATAGAGTTCGGGCGTCATCGGCAGGTCGAAATTGACAACGTGCGACACTTCGTCGATGTCCAGGCCACGGGCGGCGACGTCGGTCGCCACGAGCACCGGCGGATGCTGCGACTTGAATTGCGCGAGGGCCCGCTGGCGGGCGTTCTGGCTCTTGTTGCCGTGGATCGCCTCGGCCCGGATGCCGGACTGCACGAGGCTCTTGACCAGCTTGTCGGCCCCGTGCTTGGTGCGGGTGAAGACGAGCGTCCGCCGGGCGGCTTGCTCGCGCAGGTACTGGGCCAAGAGCTGCGGCTTGGCCCGCTTCTCGACGTGATAGACGCTCTGCTCGATCCGTTCGGCGGGCGTCGAATGCGGCACCACGCTGACGCTCACCGGATCGCGCAGCCACTCGTCGGCCAGCCCGCGGATTTCCGCCGGCATCGTGGCCGAGAACAGCAGCGTCTGCCGCTGGCGGGGCACGCGGCTGACGATCCGCCGCAGATCGCGGATGAAGCCCATGTCGAGCATCTGGTCGGCTTCGTCGAGGATCAGGATTTCGACGCGCGACAGATCGACGAAGCCCTGGTTCATCAGGTCGAGCAGCCGGCCGGGCGTGGCCACGACGATCTCGACGCCGTGCGCGAGCGCCTTCACCTGCGGGTTCTGTCCGACGCCGCCGAAGATGACGGTGTGCCGCAAACCGGTGAAGCGGCCGTAAGTGCGGAAGCTCTCGCCGATCTGCGTGGCCAGTTCGCGGGTCGGGGCGAGGACGAGCGTGCGGATGTGGCGGCTGCGCGGCTGGCCGGGTTGATTTTTGCCCAGCTGCTGCAGGCGCTGGAGCGTGGGCAGGGCGAACGCGGCCGTCTTGCCGGTGCCGGTCTGGGCGCAGCCGACGAGGTCGCGGCCGGCCAGCAGCGGCGGGATCGCCTCGAGCTGAATCGGCGTGGCCGTGTGGTAGCCGGCGCTTTCCACGGCGCGGCGGAGGGGATCGGACAGTTGCAATTCGGAGAAACTCATGAGAACCTTTTACGAACCTTGTGCAAAGACGTGAATCGGTGCCGTAGCCGAATTCACCAGAATTCGGATGCACCCGCGGGCCCGAATTCTCGCGAATTCGGCTACAAAAAGACGACCGTCGTCTTCTCATCCGGCGCTAAAACGTTCGCGCTTCAGCGGAACAGCGCCTAGGAGCAAGATCATCAATCGCGGTCGAATGGGCAGATGCCGAAGCTGCTGATTGAGCGCCTCAGCCCCTAACAGACGAAGCAAGTGACCACAGTCCAGTCAACTCGATGGAGCAAACTCAAACTGGTCTCGCACCTTCATTCAGCTCTCAAGGGTAGCACCAGCAGGAAGCCCGTCAAGGGCAAATACGGTTGTGAGAGCCCTGCCTTTGGGCCATATTGTCCGTATCCCGCCTCAGAAACCCGCCTTTCCAGGACCGACCCATGCCGCGCTTGCTTGCCACTTGCCTCGTCGGACTGACCGCTGCCCTGGCCCTGGTCGCCACCGCGAGCGGCGAAACCAACTGGCCCCGCTGGCGCGGCCCGCAGCAGAACGGGCACACCACCGAGACGAATCTGCCGGTGAATTGGTCGGCCCAGAACATTGCCTGGAAAACGCAGCTGCCCGGCGTCGGCCAATCGTCGCCGATCATCTGGGGCGACCGGATTTTCCTGACCGCCGAGCTGGGCAAGGGCCAGGAGCGGCTCGTGTTCTGCGTCGATCGCCAGAGCGGCAAGATTCTCTGGCAGCAGACGGCCTGGAAAGGGACGCCGGAAAAGAGTCACGACATGAACGGCTGGGCCTCGGCCTCCTGCGCAACCGACGGCGAGATCGTCGTGGCGTTCTTCGGGGTGGGCGGCATTCACGCTTACACCGTGGAAGGCAAGCCGCTCTGGTCGAAGGACCTGGGCACGTTCGCGGGTCCGTGGGGCACCGCGGCCTGCCCCGTGATCGTCGATCAACTCGTGATTCAAAACTGCGACGCCGACACGAACGCTAATCTGATCGCCTTCAACAAGAAGACCGGCCAGGAAGCCTGGCGGACGAAGCGCAAGGACTATCGCGGCTGGAGCACACCGATCGTCGTCGATGCGGGCAAGCGCCGCGAGCTGGTCCTCAACGGGCACGAAGGCGTGCAGGCCTACGACCCGGCTACCGGCCGCGAGCTGTGGTTCTGCAGCAGTCCGGTGGGCCGCGGCGAGCCGACGGTGACGCCCGTCGGCGACTTGCTGTGCGTCGTAAACGGGCTCAAGGGGGGCAATTTCTACGCCGTGCGGCCAGGCGG
>DASRJB010000148.1:0-11500 GCA_035649715.1 Pirellulaceae bacterium | reverse complement strand
CGAGTTCATCAAAAACTGCCGCAGCGTCCGGGCATCCGTTTCGCCCAGCATCTCGGTCAGCGTGTCGAGCGGCACTTTTTGCGCCGTCGAGACGCCGCCGTATGCCAGCCCGACCTCGATCAAGAACGGGTTGCCACGATAAACGGCCGGCGGCCGCGTCGCCGCACAGTAAAACTCGCCCGGCACGACCTGGTGCAGGCCCTTCAGGATGAGCTGCTCGCCGATCGGCACGAGGCAGTCGGTCGCCGGCGAGCTGATCCGCGTGGTCTGGATCGCCTGGTAGAGCGAATCGGCCTCCTGCCGGCCGATCCGCCGCGGGTTCGACCGCGTGGTGATCTTGGCCTCTTCGCAAATCTTCCGTGCAACCCCTGAGCTGACCCGCGAAAACGATTCAGTCAAAAACGCCGACATCGTCCCCGCCGTCGAGTCCTTGAGCATCGTCACCAGCCGGCCGAGCTCGATGCCGTACGGATGCGGCTTGATCTCCTTCGGCTCTGGCGGCAATTGCGTCGTGGAGCGCCGATAGCTCGACTCGTTGCCTTCGGCGTCTTTGTAGTGCAGCGTGACGTGCGGGTTGGCGATCGCCGTCTGCTCCAGGTATTCATCGACGGAGCCGCGGCCGCGGATGAACCGCCCCTCCAGCTCGATCGTCACTCGCGTGCCGCTTTTGACCTCTTGAGGCTCCTTCCCCTGGGCGCCGGGGTAATGGCTGACCCAATCGACGCCCTGCTTGAGCATCTCCTGATGCCCTTTCTCGCCGGGCGAAAAATCGACCCCTTCCCCCTTGCCGTTGATGATCTCCGGGTGGTTTCGCTTGGTGTCGATCTGCAGCTCGAAATAGTGGGCCGGCTTTTTGGGCGAGATCTTACTGATGATCTTCACCGGCTTGCCCGTCGTGAGCATGCCGTACATGCCGGCGGCGGAGATGCCGATGCCCTGCTGACCGCGGCTCATCCGCAGGCGGTGGAACTTGCTGCCGTAGAGCAGCTTGCCGAAGATCAGCGGGATTTGCTTCTTGACGATGCCCGGCCCGTTGTCCTGCACGCTGACCTTGAAGCGGTTGTTGCCGGTCGCTTCGATCGTGACCCAGATCTCCGGGACGATCCCCGCCTCTTCGCAGGCGTCGAGCGAGTTATCGACGGCTTCCTTGACCGTCGTCAGCAGGGCCTTCCGCGGATTGTCGAACCCCAGCAGGTGGCGGTTCTTGGCAAAAAACTCGCTGACCGAGATGTCCCGTTGTTTGGCCGCCATCGACTCGGCGGTCGCCCGCCGTTTGCCGCGGCCATGATCGACTTCTTCGTGGGCCGCCGGGCTTTGTGCATCGGCGTGCGGCTGGCCATTGGCCGCGCCGTTCGACCTGGTGGCGTTCGCAGCGGCATCCAAAGGAAGCGACTTCTGGCCGGGAGAGGATCGAGTTTTCACGGCAGTCAAAGGGGCATTCCTTTACCTCGAGCAGCAATGGGAGGGCGATGCTTCCGCCGAGCCGCGGCCGCGAAAAGGCTCGGCAGGAGCCTCGCCCTCCCTGACGGCACGATCTTCCGCCCACCTGTAAAACTGTACGTTTTATACCGTTTTTCCCGCAACAGTCCCAGGCGGGTTTGACGGTGCTAACGCCGCTGCCGGCACGCGCCGGGCAACTGGCGCCAAAGGCGCATAAAGACTCACCCGCACGCGCGGCGCTTTCCGAGAAAACGGAAAGGAGTCAAAAAACCAAGAACCTAAGAACCTAAGAACCTAAGAACCTAAGAACCAAAAGTAGGCGGCGTCTTTGGTTTTTTGGCTCTTCGGTTCTTGGAGCTTATCCGCAGGAGTTGTTCATGCTGCGTTCCATCCTTGGCTCGGCCGCTCTCCTCGCGCTGCTGGCCTCAGCGGCGCACGCCCAGAAGATCGAGACCCCCGCGAATTCCGAGTATTACGCCGGCGCCGACGTGCAGTCCGACGGCAGCTGCCCCGACGGCTACGGCGCCAATGGCGGTCACGGCGGCGTATTCGGCCGCCATGGCCGCGTCGATGCCGCTCCGCTGTCGATCATGAGCGGCTATCCCGACGGCGTGACTAACTACAGCGACCGCGCCTACGCCCGCGCGTGGGCCGGCCCCGGCGGCTGCCGCACCTGCAACAACGGCAACTGCCAGTACCGGTTCTACGGAGCGCCGGACCTCTTCTACAACTACTACGCCTGGCCGAGCTGCACGGGCCTGGGGGCCGAGCTCTACCTCTCGCCCCGTCCCGTGCCGCCGCACGTCGGCCACACCTACATCACCTATCAGCCGCTCTATCCGCACGAGTTCCTGTACACGCATCACCGCACGTACCACCAGTACTACAACGGCGGCCAGGGCCTGAACCGGACCAAGGTGCATTGGACCTGGTCGCCGTTCGGGCAGATCGGCTACTAAGGCCAAAGAACCAAACCGAAGAACCAAGAACCAAGCGGAGTTCCCCCCCGTGAAATCCCTTACCATCCTCTCGTTGCTCGCCGGCCTCTTGATTGCGGCTGCGGCGACGCCGGCGCTGGCGGTTCATCCGCATCACGGCTATCACGCGATCCGGGCCGACGTGATGGCTCGCTACTACGCCTCGCAGCGGCCCTGGCACGGGCAATGGGCCTACACGCCGTGGGGCATGCCGACGGCGCTGGTCGTGCCGCCGAACTCGAAGATGCACACCAGCTACGCCTGGGGCGTCGGCCAGTCGCAGATGATTCCCATCTATCACCAGTTCTTCCGCGACTATCCCGGCGAACTGGCCGTCGGCGGCGGCGCGGAGATCTACGCCACGCCCTACTGGCCCAGCCACACCGACCAGTTCGGCGTCTATCCGGTCCGTGGACCGTGGTAGAAGTGCAGAAAAATCAAAGAACCAAAGGACCGAAATTCCAAAGGGCTGCCGTTTGGTTCTTCGGTTCTTTGAGTTTGTCCGCCCCGCGACGCTGGCATCGTCAATTCGATGACAGGGCGGCACCAGGCGCGCCCGCAAAGTTTGTCAGAACGATCTTCAACCGCTGAATTCCCGGCGGTTTTGGCCGCTCGGCACGCTCGTTGCATTTCTTGAGTAGCAGCGACCCCGTTTCGCACGCTTAAGAAAGAAACTCAGATGCTTGCCGACCTCCTGATGCTGGCAATGGCACTCGGGATTGTGCTGGTCCCCGTGATCTGGATGACGCGCCCGCTCCGCCTGGTGAATCCCTATTCCCAGTGCGGCCCGCGGCTGCCTCGTTATCCGCTGTTGACGGAGGCGACCTTGTAGGCGTCTGACTCAATGGGAGGAGTCAGCCATGCCGGACGGACGACGCAAACGCCGCTTCAGCCGCAACGCCGCCCGTCGCCGCTGGTACGCCCTCCACCGCAGCCGCCGCTTCAGCCGGCGGTTTGGGTTGTAACTCGAAGCCGACGCCGCTACTCGTCTCCGCCCTTGGGATGCGGCTCCGGCAGCCAGAAACTGGCGAGGAAGCCGATGACGGCAATCGTCGTGCCGACGATGGCTGCGGCCGTTGAGAACTGCAACGGTCCGTCCTTATAAGGGAGCAGCCCCGACAGCGACCAGGTGAGCATGGCCGCGAACGTGCCGATCAGGCGGCCGCCGATATTGGCGGCAAAGCTCTCACCCGTCCCGCGGAGGTGAATGGGGTACACGTGCGGCAGATAGTTGCCCCAGAAGCTGAGCTGCGCGACGACGAACATCCCCACCAGGAACATGCCGACCGACATCGTCGTTACGGGCACGGTCCCCAGATACACGGCCTCCAGCGGAATCTCGAAGAAAGTCCGGTTCGGCGCACGGAGGAAGAACCAGAACACCAGTGGGACCAAAATCAAGCCGGGAAGCTGAAACAACCGCAGCGCGTTGCCCCAACGCAAAACGCCGGCCGCGAGGACCAATGCGATCAAGAACCGGCCGATCAGCCCGCCCACTTCTTGCATCTTCGTATATTCCGAGGCGATCTTCTGGCGGTACGCTCCTCCGACGCCTCTGGCGACTGCGGCCAGCGTGTCGGCGTTGGCCTCGCCCTTCGCTTTGGCTTTGGCGACCGCCGCGTCGCTGGCTTTCTTCGCGCCCGCTTGCACTTCCGGCAGGCCCGGCACGATCTGCGGCATCTGCTGGATCGCGCCGAAGGCAATGCCCAGCGTGCAGGCGAATCCGATGGCCGTGACGATCGACGTGCGGGCCAGCTCGGGCGAGAACAGAGCCAGAATCGTGGGCCGCTTGAGCGTTCCCGCCTTCCGCTTTTCCGCCCACACCGGCGACTCGGGCAAGAACGGCCGGATGATGATTAACGGAATGGCGGGAATCAGGCCCGAGATCAGCGTGTAGCGCCACGGCTCGTGCTGGTGAGCCACCTCGATCGTCCCGAAAATGCCCGTCAACGCTTCGGGAATGAAGATCGGCGGCAGCTGATTGGCGAACTGGATGCACAGGCCGTTGGCAATTGCGATCATCAAGCCGCCGAGCGACGAGAACGCCTGCGTATAGCCCAGGGCTTTCTCGCGCTGCTTCGGATCGGGAAACAACTCCGCGACCCAAGCCACCGCTGCGACGAACTCGACGCACACGCCCACGAACGCCGTCGAGCGGAGGATTAAGAGGACCCAAACACTCGTCGAGAAGCCGGCGAAGAACTTGGAAAAGGCGAACAGCAGGATGCTCCAGGTGAGCACGCGGCGGCGCCCCAGGCGGTCAGTCAAATAACCGCCCATCAGGCCAAAAATGCCGCCGGCCACGGCCGGCACATAGAACAGCATCCCGCCCCAATAGTTGAACGTCGGCGTGCCGGGCGTAGCGCCGGTCAACTCCAGCAGGCTCGGCCGGATAATCAGCGGCAGCATCAGCAGCTCGTAGATGTCGAACGCGAAGCCGATCGCCGCCATCGTGCAGATCATCCACTGCGTAAACGTCAGGGGTTTTGCGGTGGAGACGGGGCTGGACATCAGGAACTCCGGCGGCCGGGAAGGTAGGGAGGGGCAGGGCAACCATCGTAACACGCGCCCGCCGCGCCGTGAACGAGCACCGCCAACGCTGGCAGCACGGACAGCCTGTGTCCGCCTCCCGCTGACAAAACGCCGCACTCCCCCCACAATGCACGTTGGTCCACTGTTCACACCTACTGACTCCTGACCCCTGACTCCTGATGCTGACCCGCATCGAGCTGACGAACTTCATGGCCCACGCCCACACGGTCATCGAGCCGGCGGCGGGGCTGACCGTGCTCGTCGGTCCAAACAATTGCGGCAAGAGCGCCGTCGTAGCGGCTCTGCAGATTCTCTGCCACAACGACCCCTCCACTTACGTCCTGCGGCACGGCGAAAAGGAATGCTCCGTTCAGGTGACGACGGACGACGGGCACACGGCCCTTTGGAAGCGGAAAAAAACGGGCGCGAGCTACGAGATCGACGGCGAAAAGTTCGACCGCCTCCGCGGCGCGGACGTTTCGGAGCCCCTGCACCGTGCCCTCCGCTTGCCGCTGGTCGAAGGCAGCGGTGAAGCCGACTTCGACGTGCACTTCGGCACGCAGAAGTCCCCCATCTTCTTGCTGAACAGCTCCTCGGCCACCGCCGCCCGCTTCTTCGCTTCCTCGTCGGACGCCAGCCGGCTGGTCGAGATGCAAAGCCGGCACAAGGCTCGCCTGGCGGAGCGGCAGCGAGAAAAGAACCGCCTGGAGGCCGAGTCGAAGCAGCTCACCGCCGAGCTGGAAACTCTTCAGCCAGCGGTCGACCTGGACAAGCGGCTCAAGGCCGCCGAGCAGCAGCACGCCGAGCTGCTCCGCCGCAGCGGCGAGCTGGAGCAGGCCCAGCGGGCCGCCGCAGCGCTGGACGCAAAGCAAGCCGAGGCGGCGCAAGTGGCCGCCCTCGCAGCGAGCCTCGAGCCGCTCGCCCCGCCGCCGAAATTACCGCCGACGCAGCCGCTGGCCGACTTGATCGACGCCCTCCAGCGCGCCGCCGCCGCGCACGAACAAGCCGCCGCCCGAGCGCAGCAGCTAGCGCCGCTCGCCGCGCCGCCGGCGATGTCGGACGTCGCCGCGCTGGCCCGCACCGCGGACGAGCTCGCGGCGCTGGACCGGGCGGCCGCGCGGGCCGAGGCCGAGCGCCAGCGATTGTCTGCCATCTGCGAGCCGCCGCGGTTGGCCGATTCCGCGGCGCTGGCGAAGCTGATCGAGAACCTCTTCGCTGCCGCCGCCCAAGCGATGCGATGGGAATCGGCCGCATCAGTCGCTGGAATCGAAGCGCCGCGGCCGCAGCTGGAACTTGCTCCGCTTCGCGACTTCGCCGGCAAATTCGAAGCCGCGCTCGCTCTCGTTGCCGAGTCCGCCCGCGAAGAAGCCGCTGCCTTGGCTGAGCTGAATGCCGCCGCGACGGAACTCCGTGCCGCCGCGGACGGCGAGGTCTGCCCAACGTGCGGCGTGCCGCTCGACCCCGAGCGGTTACTGGCCCACGCGGCGACCGGGAACCGGAACGCCACAGAGGGCGTTCCCTACAGAGGGCCGCGGTGAGGGTCTAGAAATGCCAAGCTACAAACAAAACACCCTCACCCTGACCCTCTCCCAAGGGGAGAGGGAGCCAGAAGGCGCTTACACCGGCCTGCTCGTCATCGGCGATCCGCACCTGGAGGGCCGGCAGCCGGGATTTCGCAAGGACGATTATCCCAGCGTCATTCTGGAAAAACTCGCCTGGTGCCTCGATTATGCCGCGGCCCATCGCCTCTTGCCGGCGATCCTGGGCGACCTGTTCGACAAGCCGCGCGACAACCCCAACTGGCTGATCGCCCGACTGCTCGACCTGCTGCGGGGGGAAGTCATCGGCCTGTTCGGCAACCACGACTGCGCCAACCCGCAGCTATCCGACGACGATTCTATCAGCCTCCTGGTGAAGTCGGGGCGCCTGCGTCTGATCGACGCCGAGCATCCCTGGATCGGCACGCTGGGCGGGCGGGAGGCGGTCATCGGCGGATCGTCCTACCGGCAGCCGATTCCCAAGGTTTTTGAGCCGCCTGCCGCCGCGGGGCGCCAGCCGCTCGTCATTTGGCTGACGCATCACGACGTGCTAATTCCAGGCTACGACGAGGGCCGCATCCAGCCCTGCGAGATTCAGGGCGTTGAGCTGCTGATCAACGGCCACATTCACCGCCGGCTGGAGGAAGTGCGGGTCGGAGCGACGCGCTGGCTGACGCCGGGCAACATCACTCGCCGCTCGCGGAACGAAGCCACGCGAATGCACGTGCCGGCCGCGCTGCGGATTGACGTGTCGCCGGCGAGCTACAAGTTGACGTTCGTCGAGGTCCCGCACCGGCCGTTCGACGACGTATTCCACGAGGCCGTCGCCGATCTGCCGGCCTCAGCCGCCGGCTCGGCGTTCGTGGCAGGTTTGGCCGAGCTGCAAGCGCGGCGAACAGGCAGTGGAGCGGGCTTGCGGCCGTTCCTGGAGCAGAACCTGGCGCAATTCCCGCCAGCGGTGGCGGCCGAGATCATGAACCTGGCAAGCGAGGTCCTGAGCGATGGCGAATAAGGCGGCGAGCAACGGGCAGCAGAGCATCGAAGAGCTTCAGGAGCGGTATGCCCGGCTGCACACGAAGAAGATCCAGGCCGACACGAACCTGTTGCACGCCCGCAACCAGCTGGAGCAGCTGCGGAAGGAGGCCCGCGAAAAGTACGGGACCGACGACCTGGCCGAGCTGCGGAAGAAGCTCGGCCAGATGCAGTCCGAGAACGAAGCCGCTCGGGCCGGCTACCAGCAGGAACTCGAGAGAATCGAGGCCGACCTGGCTGCCGTCGAGCAGAAGTTTGCCGAGACAAAGTCGGCGGAGAAGCCGGCATGATGGGTACCGCCGATACCGCCACGCTGCGCACGCCTCAGGACGCCCGCCGGCGAGTCGACCGACTGCTGCACAGCCGCGAGGAGCGCGAACAGCGCTCCATCGATCTCGCCAAAAAATTCACCGAGCTGAACGCGTACCTCGATATCGCCGGCGACGTGACGGTGGCCCTGGAGCAGCTCAGCGACCAGCTCTTCCAGCAGCTGCTGGTCACGGTGCAGGAGAAGCTCACGATCGCCCTGCGGGAAATCCTGGAGCAGCCGATCGAGTTCAAGGCGGCGGCCGATTTCAAGCGTGGCCAGGCGACGGTCGAATTCTGGGTCGAGCGCGGCGGCGACAAGGAGGACATCCTCCGCGGCCAGGGCGGCTCGGTGGCCAACATCCTCAGCGTCGGCCTGCGAATGTTCGCCCTGGCCACGCTCGACCCCAGCAGGCACCGCCGATTCCTGGTCCTCGACGAGCAGGACTGCTGGCTGCGGCCCGACCTGGTTCCGCGGCTGGTGAAGATCGTGCACGAAGCCGGGCGGGCCCTCGGTTTTCAAGTGCTGATGATCAGCCACCACGACGTGGCCCTGTTCGAGCGCTACGCCGACCGCATCTATCAATTCGAGCCGGGCGGCGATGGTGGCGTCGCCGTCCGCCTGCTGAACGCGCCCGCCGCTGACGAGGATGCCGCCGGGTGAGCATCCGGCAGAAGGGGCCTACACGCCCGGTGGTTGCAGCGGCGGCAGCTCCAGCGTCAGCCAATCGGCCAAAAGTTGCCAGGGGCCCGCGGGCAGGTGGCCGCTGGGGACGAGCTTGCCGGCGGCGATGAGCTGGCCGTCTTGAAGGACCGCGAACTGGCAGCCGCCGGGAATTAGTTTCAGCGCGGCGGCCAGCGCATCGTCGAGCTCCGGACCCCGCAGCCACAGCCGCTGACTTTCTTCGCAGACCGCCAGTCCCGGTACTTGCCGCAGGCGGGCGATCGCCGGCAGGGACTCGCGCGGCGCGGCCAGCGCCCAGGTGCCGCTCACGGTCGCACCCCGAACTGCGTCCACAGCGTGGCGACCTGCTGGTCGAGGAAGTCGCGCTGCTGCCGGCTGACGACCCACTGGCAGCGGCCGGCCAGCAAGCCGAGCTGATCGCGCAGCACCGCCCGTTCGGCGGCCGCGAGCGCCGGATCAGCCAGCCGCTGGCCAATCCGCACGAGGTCGCGGGCGAGCTCTTCGGGATCGGGGCCGGACGACTGTTTGGCTCGCGGATGGCTCGTGGCCTGGGCCTCGGGCGGGCTGGCCTCGACGGCCTGGTTGACGATCGCCGCGATCACTTCGCGCTGCTCCTCGACGTCCCAGATGTACCGCAAAATCCAGAGGTCGGTCGTGTCGGCGGCGGTCCGGCCGCACAACGCGGCGCTGGCCGCCATCAGCCGCTGCAGCTTCACCGCGCGGCGGTCCGAGACGGGAATTCCCGCCTGGCGCAGCTTGTGGACCAGCTCGACGTACGGCCGCTGGATCGGCGAAAGGTCCACCTCAAACACGAGCTGCTGCACCGCCGCGATTTCTTCGACCGACAGCGTGGCGTGCTCGCCGGTCAGGCCGCGGTCAAGCTTCCAGCCGGCGGTGAGCACTTCACCCAGGCGGTCCTCGGGGACGTTGTCGCACCGCACGCGAAGCAGGAAGCGGTCGAAGAGGGCCGCCAGCGCGTCGTCCTCCGGCAGGCGGTTGCTGGCACCGACGACCATGAGCAGCTGCAGGCTGCGGGTCTCGCGGCCGCGGCGGAAGACCCGCTCGTTGAGCACCATCAAGAGGCTGTTGAGGATCGCGCTGTTAGCGTTGAGTAGCTCGTCGAGAAACACCACCGCCGCCTCGGGCAGCATGCCTTCGGTGTTCGTGATCAGCTCCCCTTCGCGGAGCTTGCGGATGTCGAACGGGCCAAAGAGCTCGTTGGGCTCGGTAAACCGCGTGAGCAGGTAATCGAACACGCGGCCGTCGATCCGCCGCGCGAGCTGCTGCACCAGGGCGCTCTTGGCCGTCCCTGGGGGCCCAAGCAAGAAGAGGTTCTCGCCGCCGGCCAGGCAAACGCCCATCAGGTCGATGATCTCATCCTTGCCGACGAACGCGTTTTTGAGCGACGCCAGAACGTCGGTCGCCAGCCGGCGGGCCAGGTGCGGGCGGGGATCGGTCATGGGGCGGCTGTCTGAAAGTGCTTGGCCGCTTCCGGCCACTGGGAAACAAAAGCGCCAATCGACTCCTGGGCCGCGGCGCGAACTGCGGGATCGGACAGTCACGGCCAATCCTTCTTGCTCAAAATGCGATCGACGTACAGCCGCAGTAATCCCGGATGGCCGGCGATCTCCGTCACATTTCGCGGCTCGACCTGCGCCACACCGACGCTCGACAGCGGCCAGTCCGCCGCCCACTCGCGTAAGCGAGTTACGAGTGGGTCGTTCGCCGCAGCTGCCTGCGCCTGGCGGATGAGGTCGGGCAGGAAGACAAACGCCAGATCGGCCGACCAGTGCCGGCTGGCCGGCTCGGCCGGCGGACAAGCGGGCGCGAGCAGCTCGTCGATCGCGCCGGCATCCAGTTCGCGGTAAATCGCCAGCTGGCACGCGCGGTACATCTGCAGTGCCGCCCACTGCGCCACCGCAACATCCAGTGCCGGCGGCTGGCCGGGAAACTCCGCCGCCACGAGGGCGGCCCGCTCCTGGAACTGCCGCCCGGCCGCCGCGATCTCATCCGACGGCACATGCTCCTGCGGATGCGCGACCTTGACGCGTCCGTGCTCCAGCAGGGCGGCAAGAAATCCAGCGAAGCTCATGCGGCGATTGTAGGAAAAAACCCGGTTGCGGAGCGAGGCCGCATTTGCCTCCTATGACCTTCCCCACGGTTCGTGGGGAAGGTCACCTAATCTTGCTCTTTCTCTTTCTCCTCCCCGTTCGGCCGCGGCCGGCAGGAGAAAGATTAGGAGGAAGAGTAGGATTAGGAAGAGGATTAAGAGCAAGAGCAGGAGAAGGATTAAGATGCGCAATCCAGGAGCAAGCCAGCCTATTTTCCTCGCCGCGGCGGGCGGCTAGGGTATTGGTGATTCACGTAACGGGTCCAACGCAACGGGAGATTTCGACATGTTCGTTCGATTCGCCAGTGTCGCGCTCTGCGCCTGTCTGGCCACTGCCTCGCTCGCGGCTGAGGAGGCCTTCAGCAATGCCAAGGACGCCGGGCCGGACTACGCGGTTCAGGGCGAGTACAAGGGCGGGGCGGGCGATCAGGTGTGGGGGGCGCAGGTGATCGCACTGGGCGACGGCAAGTTCGACGTCGTCGGTTTCCGCGGCGGCCTGCCTGGCGACGGCTGGAAGCGGGGCGATCAAACTCGCCGCGGCAAGGGTGAGACTAAGGACGGCACGGTGCAGGTGCAAGGCGACACCTGGACCGCCACGATCAAGGACGGCGTCTTCACCGTCATGCAGGACGGCGCGACGATCGGCGAGCTGAAAAAGGTCGAGCGCAAAAGCCCGACGCTCGGCGCCAAGCCGCCAGCCGGCGCGCTGGTGCTGTTCGACGGCAGCACGGCCGACAGCTTTGAGAACGGCAAGATCATCGAAGACAATCTGTTGGGGGCCACTGGCTGCGTCAGCAAGAAGGCCTTTGGCGACCACTCGCTGCACATCGAGTTCCGCACCCCGTTTGTGCCTAAGGGCCGCGGGCAAGGGCGCGGCAAC
>DASRJB010000147.1:0-4132 GCA_035649715.1 Pirellulaceae bacterium | reverse complement strand
TTCCCGTCGAGCTGCGGTAGCGCTACTTGCCGTTCTTCTTGGCCAGGGCCTTGCCGATGTATTCCGAGCAGCCGGGCCCGCGGAGCTGCTCCGCGTTGGCCAGGATTTCGCCCGTGTCGCCGTCCACGAGCAGCACGAAAGGAATGCCGCCGACGTCGTACAGCTCGCCGAGGCTGGTGTCCCAGTACTTGCCTTCGTAAATCTGCTCCCACGGCATGTCGTTTTCGGTCGTGAACTTCTTCAGCTTCTCGCCCATGTCGGCACGGTCAAAGCTGATGCCCACGATTTCAAATCCTTTGTCGTGCCAGTCGGCGTAGGCCTTCTTCACATTGGGCAGCTCGGCGATGCACGGACCGCACCACGTCGCCCAGAAGTCGAGCATCACCAGCTTGCCGGCGTAGGCCTTGGGGAACACGATCTTGTTGCCGCTGGTCGAGGCCATCTCAAAGGGCAGCGCCTGCTTGCCGATCGTCAGAACCGGCGGCAGCGGCGCCTTGGGCAGCGACTCGGACGATTTCTCGAGCTTGAGCCCGCCGGCGCCAGCGTTCAGGACGTAGGTCGTGCCGGTGTAGTTGAACGGCTTGCCGACCTGGATCGTCTCCAGCTTGTAGCTCTGCTTGCCGTTGCCGTCGCGATCGACCCACAACATGCGGACTTTCGCCGCGTCGCCCGAGAAGAACGACGTATGCGGCTTGCCGTCGAGGTCCAGCGTGACCTCGTAGCCGAAGTCGGTGTAGTACATCAGCGTGTTCTTGACCTGCGCCCGACCGGTATCCTTGGGATCGAAGCGATAGAGGCCCAACCCGACCAACTTGCCTTCGCCGAGGTCTACCTGCGCCTTGCCCCTGTATTGCGTGAGGCCGTTCGTCGTGCTGGAGTCCCACGTCGTCGCTGGGTCGTTCGTCAGGTCGCCGTCGCCGTTGGCATCGACATAGAGCTTCGCCGGCTGGCCCTCGGGCTCATCCAGGATGAACGTCCAACCCTTGGTCCCGATCTTGATCGTGCCGTACTTCGGCGCGGTCAGCCCTTCCGGGGCCTTCTTCACCAGCTCGGCCTTCCCATTCATCTCGGCCCGCAGCGGGCTGTAGCCGCCGACCTTTTCGGTGACGCCGCTGGGCACCAGTTTCACAGTCACGTCGTCGGCCATCAGGCCGGCCACGGCGAACATTGCGAGGGTGGCGATCATCGATTCGGACTCCGGAAATAGACGGGCACGTTTTTTCTACAAGCGACAGGACACTACTAGACCATACCGCCCGCTCAGGGCAGGGTCAATCCGCGACTTTTGCGACGGCTAGGGCACGCCAGCCTTGGAGAGTAGCTGGCGCACTTCGTCTGTCTTGGGGAGTTTTTCGGCGATGGCCTTCGCAGCGTCGGCCGCATCGGCCTTTAGCTCGGCCGCCTGCGCCGCGCTGGCTGCCAGCTTCAGCATTTCGACGCTGGGGTAGCGCTTCAGCACTTCCAGCACGAGCTTTTTCTCGGCGGGTTGCCGCGCGGCATCCAGGGCGCTCTTGCACATGTCCACCCGCTGCGGATCGGTCATCGTGAACTGCCGCGCGATGCGGATGTAGCCGCGAAGGGCGCGGGTCTGATAGCTGCCGTTGGTCTTGGCCAGGTCGAGCAGCACGGGAGCGGCGTCGATCGTGGTCCATTCGCCGAGCAACCGCGTGCTGGCGTCCTGGAGCGCGTTGTCGGGGCTCTTTCCCGCGGCGCCCACCGCCGCCAGCGCCTTGGTTCCGCCGACCGCCGCCAGGATATCCAGCAGGACGATCTTGGTCCCGGCGGGTGCGCGGGACAGTGCGGCTGCCAGCTCTGTCGCACAAGCCTCGCGGTCCGGCATCCGGACGGCGGCGGTCTTCAAGGCCGCTTGAGCGACGGGGGCGCTTTCCGAATCGGTGGGAGTCACCACCTGGGCAATCAGCACCGGCAGATGCTTATCGGTAACCGTGTTACCCAGCGCGGTGAGAGCGGAGGTGCGGACCGCCTTGTCGGAGTGCTTGAGCGCGCTCAACAGCGCCTCGGTCGCTTCGATCCGCCGCTGCCCGACCAGCTCAATCAGCACCGGATGGGTCTTGCCTTCCGCGCGAGCCAGGCGGCTGGCGATTTCCCGGTCCACGGCCTGGCCCGGCAGCGCAGCCAGAGCGCTCTTGGCGGCAGCGGCGATTTCGGCGTCATCTCCGGCGGCCGATTCCAGCAGCGGCACGAGGCAGGTCGCATCGCCGACACGGGCCAGCGCGCCGATCGCCGCCAGGCGGACAGGCTTGGCGCTGCTCGACGCGGCTTTCAGCACGGCCGGCAGATCGACCGTCTGCTTGCGGTCGGCCATCGCCAAGACGACCAGCACCGCCCGCTCGGGCGGGGCGCGGTCCAACTCCGCCGCGAGGGCCTTGTCGATGTCGCGGCCGGGGAACTCGCGGGCCGTACCGAGGGCAATCTGGAACAGTCCCTTATCGGAAGAACGAAGCTGCTCGACGAGCAGCGGGATGCCTTCCTGGCCGCGGGCCAGGATCGCCCCGCGCGTCGCCTCCAGCATGCGCTGCCGCGGCACGTTCGCCGCGCTGCGGACTTCGTCGTAGAGCTTCGTAGCGCCGGCGGCGTCTCCCTTGGCCAAGGCGCTTTCGGCGCACAGCACGAGCCCTTCCGCGACTGCCGAGCGGACCGCCGGCGGCGCGGCGGCCAGCGCTTTGCGGAGCGATTCGGCCGCCGCGGCATTGCCGACGCGGCCCAAGGCCACCGCGGCGGCAGCCGCGACGTCGGCGTCGTTATCTTCTAGACGACCAGCCAGCAGCTGCGCGGCGCCCGCGTCGCGGCGGACGCCGATCGAGTTGATCGTACCGACCAGCAGCCTGCCCTGGAGCGAGTCGGTCGCCTTGCGGAGCGCTTCGTCGGACGCCGCGCCGGGAATCGCCTCCAGAGCGGTCCGCGCCCACGAGGCGAGCTGTTCATTTCCCAGCAGCCTGGCCAGTTCTGGAACCGCCTCGCTGGAGCCGTCCACGGATAGACGCTTGCAAGCAATGGCCTTCTCCGCCGCCGGCGCGTCGGACTTCAGGATGGCGATCAGCGCCCGTTCCTTCTCCGCCGAAATCTGTTGTGCTGCCCCGGGCCGGGCGATGGCAAGGACCAGGAGAGCCAGGACGATGCTAATTCGCCGAGTATTCATGGTTGAACCCACATGAGTTGTTTGCTGAATGTCAGTGGTCAGTGGTCAGTTGGCAAAGTCGATTGGGATCCTTCCAACTGACAACGGCCCACTGACTACTGACCAACCATTTACAGCCGCCACGGCTCGCGCAGCGCCTCGCTGCGCAGCCGATTGGCCGGCTCGTCGCCGATGAATTCGTTCTTCGCGATGTCGTATTTCACTTGCCGCTGGAGGTAGAGCGCGATGTTGGCGGCGTGGCAGACGATGTGCGCGTTACAGGCCGCCTCGGCATTGCCCTTCGGCACGCCGCGGGTCTTCACGCAGTCCAGGAAATCGCGGACGTGAAACGTCGCCGGGTAGCCGCCGATCTCTTCGACGGTCCGGCCGGCCAACAGCGCCGGCGAGCTGAGGCGAATCTGGCCGCTGTCGCCCGCTTCCACCCAGCCCGTCTCGCCCTCGAACCGTACCGGGCAGGAGCCGAGCGGAATCCAACCCTCCTCGCGGAAGATCAGCTCCACCCCGTTTTGGTATTTGCAGACGATTTGGCCGTCCTTGGGCGGGTTGTATTCGACGGGCGGCGGGCAGTCATCGACGGCCCACTGGCACAGGTCCACGCAGTGCGAACCCCATTCGAGCACGCCGCCGCCGATCGTCTTGCGGCCCATCGCATCGAACTCGAAGCCGCCGATCATGCCCCCGCCCTTCTCGAAATTGAACCCGTCCACAAGCCTGGAGTTGTACGGCCGCCAGGCGGCCGGGCCGAGCCACATGTCCCAATCAGTAACTCTCTTGTCCGGCTCGGGCTCGGCGGGGAACCAGCCGCTGGTGAGCGCCAGCATGCCGCGCGGATGAGCATAGATCCGCTGGAGCTTGCCGAGCTTGCCGGTGCGGGCCAGCTCGCAGGCGAACGCAAAGTGCGGGAGGTTCCGCCGCTGCGTGCCGACCTGGAACACGCGGCCCGTGCGGCGCATCGTGTCGCGGAGGATCAGG
>DASRJB010000146.1:0-2274 GCA_035649715.1 Pirellulaceae bacterium | reverse complement strand
CGGAATGGACTAGTGTGGTCCATTCTGGCAGCCGCTGGCGGAGCCAAAATTCGGCCAACCGGCCTGGTCACCGCTTAGCCCCGGTGTCCACGCCGGCGATTTGGAGTTGGACTCGAGACGCGCGGGATTCGGGCCCCGCGGGTGAGCAAAAGCTTGAAGAATCTCCCTTTCAAGCACGTGCTGGCCCTGCTCTTGGATGAGCTCGGCCTCCGCTGCGAAGCCCGCGGTGGCGACACGATCGTCATTCTGTTGCGGCCAGACTCTTGAGCGATTCTGGGCTTCCCGCTAATCGGACCCTTGCGATGGGCCCAGCGGCGACGAACAATCGTGGCATTCGCA
The DNA here is from genome assembly GCA_035649715.1 of Pirellulaceae bacterium. Classification (GTDB taxonomy): domain Bacteria; phylum Planctomycetota; class Planctomycetia; order Pirellulales; family Pirellulaceae; genus CAYLLN01. The sequence continues at coordinate 1,935 of DASRJB010000146.1, read as the reverse complement.
TCCACCAGCCGCGAGAATCGCACCATGCCTGAATCCATGTTTGACGCTTATCGACCGCTTTCGCGTCGCACGGTCCTGGCTTCGCTGGCGGGGCTGGGCCTGGGAACCGCCGCGTTTCAGCGGGCCCTGGCCGCGCAAGCCGAGCAGGCGGGCCAGGTCACGCCGGAGATGATCACGCAGGCCGAGTGGATCGCCGGGATCACGCTCACCGAGGAGGACCGCAAGTCGGTCGCCGGCGCGGTGCAGCGCGACCGGCGGAGGTACGAAACGCTCCGCGCGGTCGCGCTGGCCAACAGCGTGCCGCCGGCGCTGGCCTTCTTCGCCGCGCCGCCGCAGCAGGCCGGCGCGGAAGTCCGCCGCGGCGACGTGCGCCCAATCGAGTCGGCAGCGCCGGAACGGCCGCCGGCGGATGAAGACCTGGCTTTTCTGCCGGTGACGGAGCTCGCGGCCCTCGTGCGGACGAAAAAGGTCTCTTCGGTCGAACTGACGAAGCTCTACCTCTCGCGGCTGAAACGCTACGACGACCTGCTCAAGTGTGTCGTCTCGCTCACGGAGGAGGTGGCAATGGAACAGGCCGAGCGGGCCGATCGCGAGATTGCCGCCGGCCGCTATCGCGGGCCGCTGCACGGCATTCCCTGGGGAGCGAAGGACATCATCTCTTGGCCGGGCTACAAGACGACTTGGGGCGCGGGGCACTATCAGGAGCAGAAGCTCGACACCAAGGCGACCGTCGCCCGCCGCCTGGAAGAAGCCGGGGCGGTGCTCGTCGCCAAGATGACCGTCGGATCGCTGGCCCTTGGCGACCAGTGGTTCGGCGGCATGACCCGCAATCCCTGGAATCCGGAGGAAGGCTCCAGCGGCTCATCCGCGGGCTCGACCTCCGCCGTCGTCGCGGGGCTCGTCGGCTTTGCACTCGGCACCGAAACGCTGGGCAGCATCGTCTCGCCTTGCCGCCGCTGCTCGGCCAGCGGCCTGCGGCCCACGTTTGGCCGCGTCAGCCGGGCGGGGCTGATGACGCTCTCCTGGAGCATGGATAAGGTCGGGCCGATTGCCCGCTCGATCGAGGACTGTGCGCTCGTGTTTGGGGCGATTCACGGCAGCGATCCGGACGACATCACAGCGGTCGATCGGCCGTTCGCCTGGCCGCCGGCGCAGGACGTTCGTTCGCTCAGGGTCGGCTTCTTCGAAGGCGAGCGCCCGCCTGAAGAGAAACGGGTGCTCGATCGGCTGAAGGACTTGGGCGTCAAGCTGGTGCCGATCAAGCTGCCCGACAAATATCCGGTGGGGCCGCTGACGCTGATCCTCAACACCGAAGCCGCCGCCGCGTTCGACGACATCACGCGGGCGGGCGTCCGCGACGGCATCGGCCGCTGGGGCACGACCTTCCGCCAGGGGCAGTTCGTGCCCGCAGTCGAGTATCTCCGCGCTTGCCGGATCCGCACGCTAGTCATGCGCGAGATGGAAGAGGCGGTCGCCGGCGTCGATGCCTATGTTGGTGGCGACGACCTGACCATCACCAACATGACCGGCCATCCGACCGTCGTCGTGCCCGACGGCGACCGCCGCAACAGCATGACCGGCCAGCCCGACACGATCACGTTCACCGGCCGGCTGTTCGGCGAATCGGCGCTGCTGGGCCTGGCCCACGCCTATCAACAGGCCAGCGGCGCTCACCTCCGCCGGCCACCGCTGGAGAAGTTGCTGGCGGCAAAATCGTAGGGTGGGTCAAGCGAGTCCGCGAGCGCAGACCCACGCGGAGGCGAGTATTCAGCCGCGTGGGTCTTCGGCCGCAGCGGCCTCGACCCACCCTACAGCAGCGGCCCGATGGGCTCGCCGCCGAGGATCACGCTGGCGACGTCGCGGGGCAGGCTCTGGTCGAGCCGCAGCTTGCCCAGGTCGAACAGCGTGTGCATGATCGTGGCCAGCAGGTGGCTG
>DASRJB010000145.1:0-23774 GCA_035649715.1 Pirellulaceae bacterium | reverse complement strand
CAACTGGCCGGTCGAGCCGGCGGTGATTTGGAAAAAGTCCTCGTCGCCCACTCGGCCGATCGTGCCGCTGACGCGCTGGCTGGTCGCCAGACGGCCCAGCGATGTGGCGGCTTCGGCGGTTGAGCCGTAATCGTCAACACCCACCAGCGTCTCAAGCGCCCGCGTCAGGTTCACGCGCTTGTAGCTGGCGCTGGTCGCCGCGTCGTAGATCGTGTCGGCCGTGCGTCGCAGCAGGTCGTAGATCGTCCCTTGCGTGATGTTCGTGACGCCCAGATCCTGCATCGCCTCGCGGACGAGCACGCTCGCCCCGGCGACGTAGGGCGCGGCCATGCTGCTGCCGCTGGTCGCTCCCCAATCGTTCTTCACGCCGTCGCCGCCGTAGAAGTGATCGGGCAGCGTGCTCATGATTCGCTCGCCCGGCGCGGCCAGCACCCGCTCGCTCCGCTGCGTGTAGCGGCTGAGGTTGCCGCTGCCATCGACGCTGGCCACGGGCGTGACATTTTGGCTGACGGCGGGATACGACAAACCGGGAGTGCCGTAAGCCAGGAACGAATTCCCCGCCGCGACCGAGATGAAGATGCCGTCCCGGGCCAGCTGCGCCAGCTCTTCTTCCAGCGTCGCCCATTGGGGGAGCGCGGCGGAATTCCACTCGGTGCCCAGCGAGATATTGACCGTCGTGATCGGGTTGTCAAACGCCGTGCGGTTCGTATGGACCCACTGCAGCGCTTGCTCGACCCAGGCAAAGTTCCCGCCCCCCTGGTCGTTGAACACACGGAGTGCGACAAGATCGACGCCCGGCGCGACGCCCGGATACTTGCCGTCCATCGCCCCGACGATTCCCGCCACGTGCGTGCCGTGAAAGCCCGCCGGGCCGTCGTCGTAGGGGTTGGCGTCGTTCTCGGCAAAGTCCCAGCCGCCGACCACGCGGTAGGCCTTGCCCAGCCCGCCGCCCAGCGCGATGTGGTCGTAGGCGATGCCGCTGTCGATGATCGCCACCGTCTGGTCGCCGCCCCGCAGGCCGAACTGCTCGCGGACGCCGGCGACGTCGGTCCAGCCGTGCCCTTCCGCGGCCAGCGGCTGAACAACGGCCGACGAAGGCTCGCTGAGTGTCTCTGGATCGAGGTCGTACCAGAAGTCCGCCAGCGGCTCGGCGGAGAGGGCCAGCCGCTCTTCGAACGTCTCGAACTTCCAGCCGCGCTCGCGCTCGGCTTCGCCCTGTCGCTGCATCGGACCTGCCTCGTGTACGTGCGAGGAAACCGGTCCGGACAGCGGCGCGCACCTTCAGCGCGAAACTGGAACCAACAGGGGGAGCCTGTCGCTCGCAGCCGCTTCGCCCGGAACCGGGCACGAGGGGTTGAGCAGCCGGGAATCGTCCGTGCGGCTGAAGCCAGCAAATCTAGGTCATGTCCTACGCGAGCGGACCAGCGGCGGTTTCCGTGGTGGCAGGCGCGGGAGTTTGCGGCCTGCGCGACCGGCGCGACCTGGAGAACCGGTAGCGGGCAAATGCGGAATGCGGAGTGCGGAATGCGGAATGAAGGCATCAGGCCTGGCCGACGAAAGATAGGGAGTGAACCTCTCCGGCCGCAAAGGAATGCGACCTTGAGCGTTGGCACGCTGCTCCGCAGTCTGTACCTGCTGCATTTTTCCCAGCCCGCTAGCGACCGCGCGGTCTACCGGGCCGTCAAAAGCCGGCCGATCCGCTCGATCGTCGAAATCGGCATCGGCTCCGGCGGCCGCACGCAGCGGCTGCTGGAAGTCGCCGCCTGGCGGGCGGCCTCTTTGCCTCTGCGCTATACGGGGATCGACCTGTTCGAGGCCCGCCCGGCCGGCAGTCCCGGACACTCCCTCAAGGAGGCGTTCGCGCTGTTCCAGCGGCCGGGCGTAAAGGTGCAGCTAGTGCCTGGCGAAGCCGACGTCGCGCTGCGGCGCGTCGCTAACGCGCTAGCGGGCACGGAGCTGCTGCTCATTTCCGCCGGCCTGGACGCCGAGTCGCTGGCGCGGGCCTGGACCTGGCTGCCGCGGATGCTCACCGCCCAATCGTCCGTGTTCCTGGAGGAGCCGGCCAAGGCGGGTGCAACCGGTTGGCGCAAGCTGACGATCGCGGACGTGCAGCAACGTGCCGGCGCCGCCAGTCGCGCGCTCCGCCGCGCGGCGTAACGCCAGCTGAAGTTGGCCGCGCAGCGGCGCTGGCTTTGGCCCTGCCGTTATTCACCGCTTCGGCAAGCTCCGTGGTGAATTAATCGGGCGGATGCCGACCAGGTGCGTTGATGCAAAGTACGCCGCGGACTCGACTTGTGACTTTCGCCTTCCTCGCAATGGCCCCGAATAATTCGCCATTGAGGCCCGATACCTGGGGATCTGGCGAATAATTCGCTCCCATTGGCGCAAGTGCGGTCTGCGTCTGGCTTTGATTTTTTCGCCATGGCGAAAAAATCGTCCGCCGCCGCTTAGGCTGAATGTTGACTCGGTCCGAATTGAGAAAGAACGGACAATCTCGAAGGGAGGGCGAGGTGCGCGTGGAGCCGCGACCATCAAGCTCAGCAGGAGCTTCGCCCTCCGAGTGTGCCATTATCCGCGCCGAGGCGCGGTTGGCAAGCAACTTGTACACATATTGTTCAGTAAATGGCAACTTGCGTCGATTGGCCTGGCTGCAAAGTCAATGCCCGCCGTTACTTCCGTCGCTGGCCCGTGACGCAACTTTTTTTCGCCCCCGCTAGCGGAATGGACTAGTGTGGTCCATTCTGGCCGCGTGACACTGGTGTGTCGCCAGTGCCGAGCGAAGGAGCAAGCGCGAGCGCTGGGGCTCCCGCACCAATGGGCCATTTTGGAGCAGGGCAAACTTGCAGGCCGCAGTGTAACCGTTATCCAGAAGACCCGCAGAGCACTGGCGAGACGCCAGTGCCACGCGTCGCTCGTTCGATATAATGAGTGCCATGCGTGCGCACTTGTTCGTATTCCTGGCCTTTGCACCAGCGTTCGCGGCGCCGCTGCGCGGCGAGGATCCGCCGCCGGTCAACGTGCCGCTGCCGACGCTCGGCGGCGAGCAGTTCTGGAGCGACGAGCTGGTTTATCAGGGCTGGCGGATTCAGCAGAACGTGCTGACGCAACACTATCGCCTGCTCGACCCGCGCGACGTGCGGCGGGCCTGGGGAACGGCCGAGCAGTGCCGGGCAGCATTCGCCGAGTTCAAGCGGCACGAGAACCTGCCCCCCTTGAGCGGTCGGGCCGTCGTCACGCTGCACGGGCTCATCCGCTCGCGCGACCACATGGACGGCCTGGGCAAATTCCTGGCCGAGGAAGGCAAGTACCACGTCGTCAACGTCTCCTATGCCAGCACGCGGCGCTCGCTCGACGACCACGCACTCTCCCTGTCGCGCGTTCTCGCCGGGCTGGAGGGCGTTGAGGAAATCGACTTCGTCGGCCACAGCCTGGGCAACCTCGTCGTCCGCCGCTACCTGGGCGAGGCCAGCCAGAGCGAGCCCCGTTGGCAGGTCGATCCGCGGATCAAGCGGATGGTGATGCTCGGGCCGCCCAACAATGGGGCTCGGCTCGCCGTGCTATTCCGCAACAACGAACTGTTCGGCCTGGTCACCGGGCCCAGCGGCAAGCAACTCGCCCGCAGCTGGGACGAATGCCAAAAGACGCTCGCCACGCCGAGCTTTCCGTTCGGCATCCTGGCCGGCGGCAGCGGCAACGACCGCGGCCTCAACCCGCTCGTCCCCGGCGACGACGACCTGATCGTCTCGGTCGAGGAAACGCGGCTGGCCGGAGCGGCCGACTTCCGGCTGTTGCACTGCCGCCACGCCCTGCTCATGGACGATCCCGCCGCCCGCGCGTGCGTCCTGGCGTTCCTCCAGCACGGCTATTTCACCGCCGAGGGCGAGCGGCAGCCGATCGTGGTGGCCGCCAAGGCAGCGCCATGAGCGACGCGCGGCCTGATGACCTGCCGCGGACCGGCCGCCTGGCGGGCATCGACTTCGGCACGGTGCGGATCGGCGTGGCGATTACGGACCCCGACCAGCGCCTGGCCAGCCCGCACGAGAATTACACCCGCAATGGCCTGGTCGCCGACGCCGCCTGGATCAAGCGGCTGGCCGCGAGCGAGCGAGTCGTTGGTTTCGTCGTCGGCCTGCCGGTGCACGGCAGCGGCGAAGAGAGCCAGAAGTCCCGCGAGGCAGGGCAATTCGCTGCCTGGCTGGCGAAAGAGACGAAGTTGCCCGTGCGGCTGTTCGACGAGCGTTACACGACGGCCCACGCCGAGGCCGCCTTGCTCGAAGCCGGCCTGACGAAGAAGCGGCGCAGGGAGCGGCTCGACAAGCTCGCCGCGCAGATTCTGCTGGCGGCGTATCTCGAATCGTCACGATCTGACGCCGAACCGGGGGCGCTATAGGTAGTCATCTCGCTCCGCGAGATGTGGGCCTCACGCGGAGCGTGAGGACTACTAGCGAAAGTGCTCATCGAGCCGGCGGTCGAGATCCGGCAGCCGTCGTTTGAGGCGGTCGCTCAACCGGCCGCTTTCGCCGCCGGATTCGAGCTCGCCCAGATAGCGGACCAGCTCGTCGTGCGCCGGCCGCGGGCCGTGGAGCATGAAGTGCACCCAGGCCCAGGCGTCGCGATATTCATCGCGGCCCATCGCGTCCAGAGTCTCGATCGCCTCCAGCTCTTCCAGCCGCGGGCGCTGGCCGCTTTGGAACATGGCCCGGACGACCTGGTGATGGGGATTGCCGGCGGAGCGCTTGTCGCGCTCGACTTCAAAATACTCGGCCAGGCCCTCGTCGAGCCACAGCGGCACCCGCGGCAGCCAGGCGTTCAAGAGCGCGTGCGTGCACTCGTGGCGGACGTCGATCTGGAAGTCGGTCCCCTGGAACGCGAACACCATTCCCGGGCCGCGGCCCTTGATGAACAGCGCCCGCCGGTAGGGCACGCGGGGGAAATGCTGCTTGAGGTATGCCTGGTAAGTCGGCTTCTCCTGGAACAGGAACAAATGCACCGGGTCGGCCGACTCCGGCGTGCCGAGAATCGCCTGCAAGTCCTGCCGCAGCGCCGACAGCTCGTCGAGCAGCGGCTGCTGCGGGGCGAGGGCGAAATCGGCATGGCAGAGGAACGGCCCGGCTTGCCGCTCGTCGGGCCAGCGGTTCTCGGCGCGCAACGATGAGGCGCAGGGTACGACAACCAGCAACACAGCAAGGATTCGCCACCTCGTTCCCAAGCTCTGCTTGGGAACGCCCGTCCGCGAAGCTCCGCTTCGTCGGCCTCGAAGCAGAGCTTCGATTGCGCGGGTTCCCAAGCGGAGCTTGGGAACAAGTTGCGTAGGGACTCGGCGCACCACGGATTCCTGTAGGCGGCTCGTCGTAACGGGGGGTAGAAGGCCGCGGACTATAGCGGCCGGCCGCTGGCAGGGTCAATCGCAACTTCGGCCGCGTTTAACGCCGCGTTATGGCGTCCAAATCGTCGCGGCGATGTAGCGGTCGCTGGCGGGCTGGTCGTGGAAGTAGTAGATCGTCACGACTTTGCCGTCCGGGCGCTGGACGCTGCGCGGATAGCCGATGTCGCGGCCGCCGCCTGCGCCGCGGATCGTCCGCTCAGGGCTCCAGGTCTTTCCGTCGGAGCTGATGCGGGCGCGGATGCTGAAGGGTTCGGCACGGTAGCCGTAGGTGAGGCAGAGCCGGCCGCCCTGCAGCCGGATCAGGCTCGGCGGATTACCCTCGCCCGTCTCAGCGACTGCCGCGCCGGCCAGCAGCCAGCTCCGGCCCAGGTCGCGCGAGCGGTAGAGGTCGATCCAGCTCCGCGCTCCTTCGCGGCAGCGGACCGCCGAGAGCAGCTCGTTTTCGCCCAGCCGCGCATCTCCTAGCCGCGCACTTCCTAGCAGCACAGTCGAAGGCATGATCGCATAGCCCGCCGGCTCGTCGCCGAGCCAGCCGAGGCGCTGCCACGAGCGTCCGCCGTCGGTCGTGCGTACGGCCAGCGGCCGCCCCTCGCGGCCGTTGCGCTTGGCCGCGGTCAGCATCAGCAGGCAGTCGTGCTTGCCGAGCACGACATAGTCCGTCCGCCCGGCGATTCCCGGCTGCTCGAACAGCGGCAGTCGAAACGGCCCGAGCCAGGCATGGCCGCGGTCGGTCGAGTAATAGAACCGCGACGAGCCGGCGTTTACGTCGGTCATGCGCACCGTCAGGGCGAAATCGGGATGGGTAAAGTCGATGCCGCCCGGGCAATCTTCCCACGGCCGCTCTTTCAATCCCGGTGGAGTGACGCCGTGCAGCGCCGCCCCGGTGGGAATGAGCGCGCCGGTTTTGGCCGGGTTCTCGATGCTCCAGGTCGCGCCGCCATCGCGGCTGCGAGCGAGCAGATGCTCCTCCGGCCGGTCGTGATCGATGGCATGGCGACCGGGGCCGTTGTCCTTGGCATAGCCCGCGCTGAAGCCGACGAGGATTTCATCGCCCCACGACCAGACGCCGTGATTCGCCGGCCAGCCGCCGAAGCGGCCCGGCTCGGCGTAGACCTTCACGTGCGTGGGTGCGTCGTCCGCGGGGAGCAGCCTCGCGATGGCTAGGAGACATACAGCGCAGCCCGCCGCTAGAGATACGGTGAAGAGAATTGCTCGCATGATGTCCCTCGTTCGGGAAGCTTAGCCCCGGCGCCCACGCCGGTGCGCTTGGACAGATTTACCCGACCTGACCGATCTGACCGGCCTGGGGGCCGGGGCTAAGCGGCTTCCGGTCGTCCAGCAGCGGCTGCGTGCTGTCGATGCCGAGCCACGACAGCGCGCACAGAATATAGGCCACGGCGACGGCGACGAACACAGCCGGCCAGCCCCAGTGGTCGGCGACGAAACCGAAGACAATCGGAGCGGCGAAGAGCCCAATGCCGGCGACGGTGTTGTTCACGGCGAAGACCGAAGCCGTGGCCCGGCCGCCGATGTCGGTGACGACGCCCCAGCTGGTCGCCAGGCTCCAGTCGCCGAAGAATTTCACCGCGAACAGGAACCAGCAGAAGACGTAGGGATTGTGGTACCAGGCCAGCGCGGCCAGGAGCAGAACGGCGGCCAGGCCCTTGCCGCAGATCGCGACGACGCGGCGCGACCAGCGGCGGTTCCCGCTCGCGGCGATGCAGCCGTCGTTGAGCATTCCGCCGAGGATTCCGGCGATCGCGCCGCCCAGGAGCGGCAGCGAAGAATAGAGGCCCAGCGGCCCGAACTTCAGTTGATGCACCTCCCAGAGAAAGAGCGGAATCCAATGCGAGTAGATATTGTCGGCAAACGTGCTCAGGATCGTCTGCACGTTGAGCCAGACGAAATTCGGCACCGCGGCCGGCCGCAGCGACCGCAGCATTTGGCTCACGGACATTCTGGGCGGCGTGTCGGCGGTCGCCGCCTGCGGTGGATCGATCAGGTCGGCCTCGGCCTCGTTGGCCAGCGGCTGTTCCCGCGGTGAATTGCGGAAGACCAGCGCCACCGCGATCGCGAAGATTACGCCGCCGGCGGCCATCACATTCGTGGCCACACGCCAATCGACTCCGTACAGCCCCAGCACCACTCCGCCCAAGATCAGATTCGCCGTCAACCCGCCCAGCCGGCCGAACGTGATCGCCGCCGTCGATTGCAGCGCCGTGCGAATCCGGGGCGGAAACCAGGTCTGGGCGATGCGGCTGAGGCAGGCATAGACGGCCGATTGGCCGATGCCGAAGACCAGCCGCGCGGGCCAGAGGTATTTTGGCGAGGGCGCCCAGGCGTGCATTCCCAGCCCGACGCTGCCCAGGACCAGCAGGCAGGTCAGCACCAGTCGCACGCCCACGGCATCGGCCGCGACGCCGAAGGGAATCTGAAAGCCGATCGAGCCGATCGAGAACGCGCCGTCGAGCAGGCCCAGTTCGGTCTTGCTGAGCTCCCACTGCTTGACCAGCTCGGGTTTGAATAACGCGAAGCTGTAGCGGTGCAGATAGAGCAGCCACGACGTGCCGCAAGCCAGCGAGAAGACGACCCAGCGGACGTTCGTCGGCTTGTCGGCGGGTTGCATGATGCGAGGCGCTGGTGAGCCGTCAGCAATCGATCGCGTAGCGGGCGATTCGCTCGGGGTCGCCGGCGACGCCCAGGCCGGGCCGCGCGGGCACGGCCATCGTCCCGCGCTCGATCGAGAGCCGCTCGGTGATGATGTCGTCTTCCAGGCCGTAATACGTCGTGTCGTTGGCCAGCGTATATGCCGGACAGGCCGCGGCGACGTGCAGCATGGCGGCCGTCTTCGGCCCCAGGTCGTGGCCGCAGTGCATGATGCAGGGAATTCCGGCCGCCGCGCAGAGCTGGCCAATCGCAACGCAGGGCCAGATGCCGCCGGCAATGTGCGTGTCCGGCAGGAGGAACGCCGCGGCATCGGCCCGCAGAATTGCCAGCACGCTGGCCGGATCGGTCACGCTCTCGTTCAGGGCGATCGGCGTCCGCGTCTGCCGCCGCAGCCAGGCCGCATCGGCCAGCGGCTCCGCGGGGATCGGCTGCTCGAAATACTCGAGGCTGTACTGCTCCAGCTGGCGGCCCAACTCCGCGGCCTGCTGCGGCGAGTAGGCCCGGTTCGGATCGATCCGCAGCTTCAGCCGGTCGCCCACCGCGTCGCGGACGCCGCGGACCATCTCCAGGTCCTCGCGCATGTCCGAGCCGGCCTTGGTCTTGAGCGTGCCAAAGCCTTGCTCGACGTACCACGCGGCCATTTCCTTGGCCCGCTCGTAGCTTTGGATGCCCATGCAGGCGGCGACCTCGACCCGCTCGCGAATCACGCCGCCCAACAGCGCCGCCACGGGCAGCCCCGCGGCCTGGCCGCAGATGTCCCACAGGGCCAGCTCCAGCCCCGACTTCAGCCGCGTCTCGAGCGGGCATTCCTGGTGGAAGCGGCTGATGTTCCGCGCGTCGCGGCCGACGAGCCACTGGGCCGCGCGGGTCATCTGCCGGCCGCTCAAGTTGGGCAGGAAGTTGATGTTGTGCTCGCCCCAGCCGACGAGACCCGCATCGGTTTCGACGCGGGCAATCGCGCTCTGCGTCGTCGAGCTGCTCCGCAGGTGCGACCGGTACGGCGCTAGCGGCGCCGTCTGCGGCACTTCCACCACAGTCACGCTCACTGACGTCACACGCATAAGGGTCTCGGCTGCATTGCTCGCTTCACCTGCGTCATTGATCGACGCGCCGATAGAGGCCGAAGTTTTGCGTGGCGAGCGAGTTCAGGAACTTGTCGAACGGGCCGCCCGCCTGGCCGACGCCGATTCCCAGGCAATTGACGGTGATCCGCCGCACACGGTTGGGGCCGCTGAGGGCGGCGACGATCTGGTCGGGCTGCTTGATCTTGCCGGTGGTCGGTGCACCGTCGGTGAGGAAGTAGATCGCCTCGGCATCGAACACGAAGGCAGCATCCAGGGCGTCGAACGACGCCGTCTGTTCGCGGGCAACCTGCGCCATGACGAAGCGGGCCGCCGCCTCCTTGGTGGCCGCCGAGGCGGGCACGAGCTGGCTCTGCCACACCGCGACCGCCGAGTTGAACGCCAGCACGTTGAACTCCACGCCCTCGGGCAGGGCGGCGATCGCCGAAACGAGCTCCCGCTGAGCCGCCAGAATCCGCGGCCCGCTCATGCTCCCGGACGTATCGAGGATGAACACGATCTTTGTGCCATACAGCGGCAGGCCGTAATAGCTCGCCTCGCCCTGACGCGCCGCGATCTGGGCGGGCGCGTCGCCGGCTGCCGGAAACTTGAACGTCGCCTGCTGCTCCATCCACCAGGCGAGCCACTGGTCGTCGGTGTCCAGCCGCCCGCCCTTGAGGCTCGTCAGGTGCCGCAAGATGTCGGACCGCGTCTCGCCGTGCAGGGCCGGCAGCCGCCGCAGCAGCAGCGTGACAGCGTCCTTTTGCCGGACCTGGATCAGGGCCTGAATCCAGGCCCGCCGCGGCCCGAACTGCTTTTGAATGAGCGGCAGCTCGCCGAGCTGGACTAGCGCCCGCAGGCTCGCTTCGTCGCGCAAGGCCGCCAGCTCATCGACCATCGCCACCAGCAGGGCCGGCCCGCGCTTCTCCTTCAGCATCTGTTCCAGCCACGGCTTGACGCTGGCCTGCGCCGCCGCATCGTCGCTGCACAACAGCACGCAGGCGATGGCCGCCGAGCGGAACTCCGATCCGCCACGTTTTGCCTCGCGGGTGATCTCGGCTTGCAGGTGCGCCCGCACTTCAGCCTGCGGGCTGATGGCGACCAGCGTCTGAAACGACTCGCGCTGCACGTCGGCGTGCTGGCTGGTGCAGCCCTGCAGCAGGATCAGCCGGGCCGCTTCGACGATGGGAAACTCCCGCAGCTTACGGACGGCAGCGACGCGCGTCTCGGCGTCGCGGTCCTTCATCTGCTGCACGATTCCCGGCCGCGCCGCGCGAAACGCCCGCTCCAGGTCCTCGGCGGGCAAGCTCGCCGGCCCGGCACAGGCCCACAGAAACAGGCAGCCGATGGCAGCAAGATTTCTCACACGCGGGATTCTACCGCGCGGCGCGCTGGCCTCCAGGTCATGCGCCATGATCCGACGTGGGCGGAGATTTGTCCGGCCGCGCCGCGTGTGATAGAACGACTGCGCCTCCAACCTACGGTGCCTCCATGAAAACCTGGCCGATCGTGCTGCTGGCGGTGTTATTGGTTTCATCCCCGGCGTTGGCTCAACGGGATTCGCCGGTTTTCAGCTCCTATCTGCCGAGCATCGCGGTCTTCGATGAGCGCGGGACGCTCGACCTGGACTTGCTGTTTTGCAAGGCCGGCGGGCCAATCGAACACACCGAGCACCAGATGTATGTCCTGGGCTACCTGGAGAAAGATGAGGCCAAGATTCTGGAGTTGGCGGCCGACAAAAAGCTCACCAGCAAGAAGCAGGAGGGCGGAAAGCTGCTAATGGATCTTTTGGAAGAGCAAAAGCTGGCGACCATTCTCGACACCAAAGTGGCCAAGCGCGAAGTCGTGCCGCCGGACCAGCAAGACGCGCGCCGGCCAGGAAAAGGGGGCCATGGCTTCAAGTACGCGTTCAGTCTGGACAACCGTTCGCTCTTCAAGGCGATCGGCGGCCTCAAGAACTTCAAAGTCGATATGGAGATGGGCCGCCGCTCCTACAACGACAAATTCAAGCTGCTGATCTTCGTGCCCGTCAACGACTGCAAGTATGCGACCAAGGTCCCCAAGGAACTGCGGGACATGTACGACTTCGCCCACTTCTACGACTCGGACACGATCCTGCTCTATTTCAAGCCGCTCCCCTACCGCTTTCAATTCAAGCCGCCGGACGAACAAGGGGCGGTGGAGCTTTACGTGGATTGAGCCCTGCAGCGGTAGAGGTAACCTCAGCGATCATTGACCGGGTTAAGTACTCGCCAGCCCTGCTCGGTCTTCGCGACCAGAATTTTTTGACTGGACGTACCTCCGTCCGGGTAGTGACAGACCTCCGTGACGATCACGATATTCTTGCCGCCCGGCTCCTGCTTCGGAAATGTCGAACGCACGCCCCTCATGTCCGGTAATCCCTTTCCCTTTATTTCCGTGCGGTAGCCAAGCTCCAGCACCTCTGCGGTTTTGCCCACCAGTTCGTCGTCGATCTGATCTTTGGGCAACTTGGAGATGCTCTCCAACATCAGTCGCGCTTCGATTTTGAAGTCCTTGCATCTGATCGCCGCCTCTAAATCTCCGGCGCGATAGGCGTTCTCCAGGCTAACTATTGCCTTTTCAGGAGTTGAGAAATCATTCATTGTGCCGCCCTCGCCTCGGCATCCGACAAGAGGCAACGCAAGGAATGTCCCGACCATGGCGATTGAATGACGCAGCATGAGTGTCTTGGCCGTAGCCTTTCGGATTGAGGAAGTCACGCCTCACGCGCTACTTCTTCTCTTCGGGCTTTTTCTCTTCGGCCTTCTTGGCCTCCGGTTTGGCCTCTTCCGGCTTCTTCTCTGCTGGGGCGGGAAAGACTTCGGCCTTGCTGCCGAGGTTCCAGAGGCGGACGCCCTGCCCGTGCGTGCCGACGGCCAAGAGCGCGCCGTCGGGCGAGAAGGCGACCGACCAGCAGGTGCTGCCGTGGGGCCCTAGCGACGCGGTTTCCTTCTTTTCCTTGACGTCCCAGAGGCGGACCGTGCGGTCGTGGCTGCAGCTGGCCAGGGTGTTGCCGTCGGGCGAAAACGTGACACTGCTGATCCAGTCCTTGTGCCCATCCAGCGTGGCCTGCTCCTTGCCCTCAGCGTTCCAGAGCTTGATCTTGCGGTCGGCGCTGGCGGTGGCCAGGGAGCCGTCTTTCGCCCAGGCGATCGACCAGACCGCATCGCCGTGTCCCTCCAGCTTGGCCTTCTCCGCCGGCGTTTCGGCATTCCAATCCCAGAGCTTCGCCAGCTTGTCGGTCGAGCAGGTCGCCAGGACCGCCCCGTCGGGCGAAAACGCCACGTCGTACACGGCCGAGTCGTGGGCCTTGAAAGTCTTCTTCTCCTTGCCGCCGTCGGTCTCGAAGAGGATTACGCTGCCGTCCTCACCGGCGGCGGCAAAGTGCTTGCCGTCCGGCGAAAGGGCCACCCGGCGAATCCAACCCTTCTTCTCGATCGTCTGCTGCGGCTTTTTCTCGGCGACGTTCCAGAGAATGATCTTGCCGTCGTAGCCGCTGGTGATCAGCGTCTTGCCGTCGGCCGAGGCCGCGACCGACCAGACGACCGTCGGCTGCCCCTCCAGGCTGGCGGCCAGAGCGCCGCTCTTGGCGTCCCAGATCTTCAAATCGCCCGCGCGATACAGCAGGCTCTCGCCGCCGCCGCTGACGAGCCTGGCCCCGCCCTCGACGAACGCCGCCGACGTGACCCAGCGATTCTGCTTCGCCAGCGTCGGCGGCTCCTGGGCCGCGGCCCAAGCAAGGTGGGAAGCGAGGGCGAAACCAACCAAACCACGGGCGACGCGCGAAACGGCGGACATGAAAGACCTCCCCGGTGGAATTCAAGGCGATGTAATACCCTACGTTCTGCGCGCCTGCGCCTGCAAGGTTTGACTTCTAAGACATAACGTCTTAATTGGTGCAATCGTAACCCGAAGCGTAAGCGAGGGTCATTCGGGACGAACTCAGAATGTCCCTCGCTTACGCTTCGGGTTGGTGTCGCAAGACCGAGGAGCGAGCCATGCAGCGACGGCCGATTTTGTGGCGGCTTTGGCCACTGCAATGCTCCCTAGGTAAAGAACGCGGCCAGGATGCCGGAGATGACGATGCCGTCGAAGGTGCCCGCGCCGCCGATGGAGAGAATGCCCGTCCGCAGGTCGGCGAACCGTCGCAGGTGAAGGAGGTCGGCTCCGATCAGAGGCCCGGCGACTCCGGCCACGAAGGCGACCGGCGCGCGGATCTCGTTGAACTGCTCGCCGCTCAGGAGCAGCCACGCCAGGCCGATCGCTGCCAGCGGCGGCACGAACGCCGGGATCGCAATGCCTACGCCCGGAATCGGCCGGGCAAGGAAATAGCAGACGGCGATGTTCACGCCTGCCGCCACTGCCAGCGCCCAGCGGGCCGGCGGCATGTCGTAGATGACGTAGCTCGCCTCGAACAGCGCCAGCACCACCGGGATGATGCAGCCGCCGACGTTCACCGCCAGGATCGTCTGCTCGCTTTTCCGCGGCAGCGGCACCCAGCCCAGGCCCGGCACCATGTAGCCGCGCATCACCGGCTGCTCAGCGCCGCGGTCGATCCGCAGGAGCGGCAGATTGATCAGGCTGCCAATGAAGATTCCGAAGACCGTCAGCGTCGCCAGCCAGCCCGGCAGGTGCAGGTGCCGCAGGGCGTCTTCCATGACCCGCAGCATGACTAGCGGCATCAGGCAGACCGCCGCCAACGCCAGCACCACGAACCAGCAGCCGACCTGCGGCAGGTAGGGATCGAAGGGGCTGGTCCGCTGGCGCATGGCGTCATTGTGGGCCACTCGCTCCGCGAGTGACCAAAACCGCTTTCTATTATGAATCGACCGGAGCACTGCCGTGTCCGTGGCAGCCACGCCGCTCCGGCGACTCGCGGAGCGAGTCGCCCACTATTGGGATGCCGCGGCAGGGGAAAGTCAAACCAGGCGCTGCTAGCAGCGGTGAGAAAACTGTGCTTGCCCAAAATCGCGAATTTGCTGACAGTTCCGCACCATGCTGTGGTCCGTCGCCATCGCGCTATTGGTCCTGGGCCTGCTTGCCGCTGGCGCTGTTGGGCTGCTCCTCCGCGGCGGCGGGGCCGAGCGCTGGCTCGGTCTGGTGCCGATCCGGCGCGACGGCAGGTCCGCCGTGCTGTTCTATGCCGCCAGCCACGGCGAACTGCTCTTGCTGAAGCAGCTGCTGCCGCGGCTGGCGCGCGAGCGGCCCGACGTTGAGTCGATCATCATCGTGCCGCGGCCGAGCGTCCTGCGTTTGGCCCGGGACCGCCTGCCGCATTACCGGTCGCACTGCGTGACGCCGCTCTCGCCCCTGGCGCACGGCCGCGTGCTGCGGCGGCTGGCGGCGGAGCTCTTCGTCATTGTCGAATTCGCCCGCATTCCGCTGTGGGCCCGCGCGGCGCGGCGGCTGGGCGTGCCGCTGACCATCGTGAACGGGCGGATCAACCAGAGAAACTTGCGGGCCTGCCGCCGCTGGCCGTGGTTGTTTCGGCCCCTGCTGTACGGCTGCGGGCGAATCCTGGTTCAGACGGCGGCCGACGCCGAACGCTTCCGGCAGCAAGGAGCCCAGGCAGCCGCCATCGAAATCACGGGCGCGATGAAGTACGAGGCTGCGGTCGGCGATCGCCAAGCGCGGGCCACTCGCCGACTGGCGGCACTGGCCAGGATCGCACCAGGCGACGTGGTGCTGCTCGGCGGCAGCACGACCGGCCACGAAGAGGAAACGCTGGCCGAGGTGTTTGAGCAGCTCGCGCCGACCTATCCGCAATTGCGGCTGATCCTGGTGCCCAAGAATCGGCGGCGATTCGCCAGCGTGGCGCAAATGCTCGAGCGCCGCGGGCTGAAGTTTCAGCGGCGCTCGGAGCTCGAGACGGCCGGCGCGGAAAGGGCAGCCCGCGTCTTGCTGGTCGATACCGTGGGCGAATTGGCCTGGTGGTGGGGAGTGGCCCGCATCGGCTTCGTCGGGGCGAGCCTGGTCCCGCGCGGCGGCCACAACATGATCGAGCCGGCGGCGCTGGGCGTGGCGACCTGTTTTGGGCCGCACACCGACGACTTTCGCGACGTTGTCGCCGCGCTGTCCAGCTATGACGCCGCCGTGCCGGTCGCCAATTCCGCCGAGCTGCGGACGTTCGTCCGCCGCTGCCTCGAGGAGCCGGCTTTCGCCGCATCGTTGGGCCAGCGGGCGCAAATCGTCTGCCGCTCACAAACGGGCGCGACCCTGCAAACGTGCCAGCAGCTCGTCCAGTTCCTCGATCAGCAGCACGGGCAGGCGGTTCTCACGCTGCCGGCTGCGGCCGCGCCGAGCGGGCGGCTCCGCGCGGCGTAGCGCCCAGACTTAGATCGAGGGCAGCGCCGGCAGCTGGCCGGTCTCGCCGCGGTAGATATAGTCGCGGCCGGCCGGCGGGCTGAGCTTCTTCGTCTTGCTGGTGTAGGTCGTGAAGCCTTCGCGGAACGAGAAGTCGCCGTCCACTTTGTAGATGAAGAGCTCCGCACCGCGGAGCTGCACTTCCATCTTGATCGCGGAGGCGTAGGCATAAACGCCGTAATTGGCCCGGCCGGTGAGCGAGAAGCTGACCCGCTCGCCGCTCAGGAACTTCTTCATCTCTCCCGCGTTGACCGGCACCTTGACCATATTGAATTCCCCCTGCAGCTCGACCTCGTAGCCTTCCAGCGTGCCATCGGAGCGGAGCAGCCGGTGGAACCGCAGCCCGCGGAGCACGACGGGCAGGCCGTCGTCCTTGTTGCTTTCGGGAAACATCTTCGAGGGCCCGCGGAGGGCTTCCAGCCGGCCGAGCGGGCCGCGGACGTCCTTGTCGTTTTGATCGACGCCCGTCTCGAACATCACGAGGTAAGGGGGCTTCTTCTCGGACGATTCCGGATCGATCATCGCCAGATCGAGCGGAAAGTTAACCTGGCCGCCGGCAGGCGGAGGTTCAGCAACCGACACCGCTGGTCGTGCCACCAGAAAGAGTGCACTGGCGACGCAAACGAAGCATAAAGTCCGTTTCATGCCGCAATTCTATCTCGAAATACGGGCGGCGGGGATGCTGCCCGCAGCGATATCGCCGCCCACTGGGCGGTGCCAGGGAGGCAATGAGTTTTCGGTCGTCTGCGCCGGCCGACGCGGTTCGGGGGGTTGTCGCCCGCGGCCAGGCGGAGAGAGCGAGTTTGCGGTCGGCTGCGCGACGGGGGCTCGGGCGACGGGGGCTCGGGCAATGTCCAGTCGGTCGTCGGCGCGGTAGTCCAACTCGACGACGAACCAGTCCCTCATCTGGACCAGCTTGACCGGCCACTCCATCGGCCACAGGTCACCCCACTGGCCATCGCTGCTGCGGCGATCGACGTTCCGCGCGGCCGACCGCGCGGCGACCAGCAAGTCGCTCACTCGCGCCTTATCGTTCAGCAGCTCGAGGGTCGCGGCAAGCGGCTCGCCGATCAGGGAGCGGTGAACCCAGACTTCGATCGGGGCCGCCGCCTGGCTGGCCGGGCCCTTGACCGGCAGCTCGATCGCCGGGCCGCCCTCGCCGAAGTGCGTCGCGATTTGCAGGTGCTGCGGCGTGGAACAGCAGGCGTAATTCGGTTCCGGGCTCCCCAAGGGGCGCAGCACCGACACGACCAGCGCGCGAATTTCCGCCGCCCGGTTGAGCCGGGCCAGCCGCGGCTCGACGTAGCGGTCGATGGCGGCGGCAATTCGCAGCTCCGCCTTTTGCCGCGCGATCTCCTCGGCCTGGGGCCGCAGGGCGGCAGCCTCGCGCGCGGCTCGCCGCCGCACGATTTGCCCGATGATCCCGCCGCGCAAGGAGCCGGTGCCGTCGATCGTTGTGTGAGCGCGGGCCACGACTTGCGGCGGGTCCGAGTAAAAGCCCCGGCCGGGGTCGAACGTGACCTGCTTAGTGGCCCTGAAGCTAGTCACCGTGTGGCTGTAAATGACGGCCTGGCGGTTGTAGCCTGTGGAGCGCGAATAGGCCGTCCCCTCCCCGACTAGCTGAAATGTCGCCTGGTCCGGACAGTCCGCCAACTTGACCGCCGGCTGAGCAACGACCCGCGCCCGCCCATAGACCGATGTGCCCAGAATGTTGTCGTGAACCGTAGTCTCGCGATCGATGCCGCCGGCCATCAGCGAGTTGAACAGCGCGTCGGAGAAACGTACGACGATGCGATGCGCCGGCAGACCGCCCCTCGGGGCGGGAAGTGGTTCGTCCTCCGCCAGCGCGGCCGCTGCGAACGAGGTGACGAGGCAGCACACTGCGTAAGTCCAGGCGCGGCGCCTGGCATGACGTTGCCCGTTCATGGCCCGCCTCACCCGTGAGAGTTCAGTAAAACGCACACGGAGGGTGCAGGTTCCGTGCCGGAGCCCGAGCAACGCCCGCTTTGGCGCGCTAACGTACCAGCTCCAGAGTCCCCCACAGGCTGGGATCTTCGACAAACGGCAGGTCGTTAGCGACGCTGAACGTCTGCCGGCCCAGCTCGCGGTCAATCACCGCGTACGAGAACCCGATCGCCGGCTGCTCGGCCGGACTGTAGCCCGTGAGGGCGGCCGCCGGCAGAAACGCCTCCAGGCGGTAGCCATCCCGCAGCCGCTCGCTCTTCACCTTGAGCGTGCGGGGATCGATCTCACGGGGGCTTTCCTTGGCGCGGTTGATGGCCAGCAGGACTGCCACCGCCTCATCCAGCCGCTGGCCCGCGCCGATCGGCATCAGCGCGAAGCGGTGGCAGAAGCGGCCCGCACGGTGGATGTTCTGCGTGTTGCGGGTGTCGATGAAGAGCTGCACCCCATCGCTGTCCTCGATCCGCGAATCGCGGCACCAAGGAGGCTGCTCTTTGCCGCGCACCGCCACGTTCACCGCGAGCCCCGCCTCATTCCAGCCCAGCCGGATGTCGGCAAACGACTTCGTCCCGCTCAGCTCGGCGAAGCAAGGCAGCCGGTATTGCTCGCCCAGCTGAATTCCCTGGGGGGTCCACTTTTCGTCCGCATACCGGCACGGCGCGGCGAAGCTGAATAGGAGCGCGGGAGAGATGAGGGCGGAAGACATTTCGATTTGGGATTTCAGATTTCAGATTTTGGGCATTCGATGTCGCGATCCAACTTTGAACCTTGAACTTGCCTCCTAGACCCTCAATTCCCCTTCCCCAGCGACGCCAGGTGTTCGGCCAGAAACTTCTCCAGGTCGCCGCGATGCAGGTGCTCCTCCTCGACGAATTGCAGCCGCACGATGTCGTGGCCGTCGCGGGTGTCGTCGAGGTCGCGGTCGGCGCCGAGCTCCAGCAGGCGGCCGAGGCCGAACCGGCCTTTGGGGCCGATCAGGTGCAGGAGCAGGGCGCTCGGCTTTTTCGTCTGGATCGTGGCCCAGGGCTCGCGCTGCTGCGGCACCATGAAATGGACGAGTTGCTGGTTGCTCCAGAGGAACTGTCCCTGGGGCTCGGCGGCCCGGAGCAGCTCGCACAGTTCTTCCAGCAATTCGACACTCCAGGCGACCGTCTTGCCGGGCGGAAAGCCTTTGCGGAGGAAGTGCCACTTCTGGCCGAGCACCTTCCAGGGCGAAATGTCCTCCGGGTTGACGGCCGCCTTCTCGGCGAACTTCACGAAGCCGGCAATCGCTTCGTCCAGGAACGACCAGAACTCGGTCGTGTCGATCTCCTCCAGCGAGTGGACGCGGATTTCGACTTCCTGCCACGGCCCGCGGAGCGTCTTCACCTTCACCCGCGGCTCGTTGCCATAGATCGGCAGGTCGGCCAGCTCGTTGAGCGTCTTGAGCTCGATCCGCTGCTGCAATTCGTCGCGCTGGAACGTGCCGCGATAGACGCGGAACTTGAGCTTCAGCAGCCAGGTCTCGCCGGTAATCGCGTGGAAGAACCAGCCGTCGGTCTTCCTGGGAGCGCAAATTTCGACGACGCTCCGTTCGCTCCAATCGGTTTCGGAGAATTCGCCCAGCTCCTGAATCCGATCGACGATCTGGGCCAGAATGCGGCCGTCCCAGCGGCAGGGCTCGCCGGTGCGGCCCACGCGGTTTGCTGTATGCCACGCCCGCCCATCCACCTCCCACGGCATTTTCGCGGTCTTGCCGACCTCGGTGATCTCCAGGTCGCCTTCGCGTTTGGCAAACTGCTCGGCCGGGTTGAACGGCTTGCGCTCAACGAACGGGCCGGCGGCGAGGGTGGGCGCAAGAGCCTCGGCCGTGTGTGAACGGAGAGGGAGCGACGGAGAGACAGAGGGACGGAGGGACGGAGCGACTGCCTTTGCCTTCTCTCTCCGTCTCTCTTTCTCTCCGCCACTCCGTCCTGTCTCCGACGCCCGCTCAGCCACCATCTCCGGCGTTCCCGCCGCCACCACATTCCCGCCTGCTTCTCCCGCCTCCGGTCCCAGGTCGATCACCCAGTCGCAGCTTTTGATGATGTCGAGGTTGTGCTCGATGATGACGACGGTGTTGCCGATATCCACGAGCCGCTGAAGCACTTCCAGCAGCCGGGCGAGGTCGTCGAAGTGCAACCCCGTCGTCGGCTCGTCGAGGAGGTAGAGCGTGCGGCCGGTGTCGGGCCGCGACAATTCGGCCGCGAGCTTCACCCGCTGGGCTTCGCCGCCGGAAAGCGTCGGCGCGGGCTGGCCGAGCGTGAGGTAGTCGAGCCCCACGTCGCACAACGTTTGCAGGATGCGGCGAATTTTGGGGATGTTGTCGAACAGCTGCACGGCGTCGCCGCAGGTCATGTCGAGCACGTCGCTGATCGAGCGGCCGTGGAACGTGACCGCCAGCGTCTCGGGGTTATAGCGCTTGCCGCGGCAGGTCTCGCACTCGACCCACACATCGGGCAGGAAGTGCATCTCGATCCGCCGCTGGCCGTTCCCCTCGCAGGCTTCGCACCGCCCGCCCGGCACGTTGAAGCTGAACCGCCGGGCCGAATAGCCGCGGAGCTTGGCCTCGGGAAGCTGCGAGAAGAGCGTGCGGATCAGCTCGAACGCCCCGGTGTAGGTCGCCGGGTTGCTCGTCGGCGAGTTGCCCAGCGGCTGCTGATCGACGCGGATCACCTTGTTGATGTGCTCCAGCCCGCGAATCGCGTCGTGCTTGCCAGGCACCAGCGACGCCCGGTGCAGCTTGCGGGCGATCGCCGAATAGAGGATGTCATCGACCAGCGTGCTCTTCCCGCTGCCGCTCGGTCCCGTGATCGCCGTCAGCGTGCCGAGCGGGATGGCGACGTTGATGTTTTTGAGGTTGTTGTGCCGGGCGCCGAGGACTTCGAGCATAGGCCGCGGGGCCATTTCAGATTTCAGATTTCGGATTTCAGATTTGGGAGCAGCCTTGCGTTTGCCGTTCTTCAAATCTGAAATCTGAAATCGCAAATCTGAAATTCTCCGGTTCGTCGGCACGGGGATCGCCTTCTTGCCGCTGAGGTACGGCCCGGTGACGCTGCCGGCAGCTTTGCCGAGCTTGTCCGGCGTGGCGTCGGCGACGATCTGGCCGCCGAGGCGGCCCGCGCCGGGGCCGAAGTCGAGCACGTGGTCGGCATTCTGGATCACCTCGCGGTCGTGCTCGACGACCACCAGCGTGTTGCCCAGGTCGCGGAGTTTTTGCAGGGCGCGCAAGAGCCGCGTGTTGTCGCGCGGGTGCAGTCCGATCGTCGGCTCGTCGAGCACGTAAAGCACGCCGACCAGGCCGCTGCCGAGCTGGCTGGCCAGGCGAATCCGCTGGGCCTCGCCGTTGGAAAGGCTCGCCGCCGGCCGCGACAACGAGAGATAATCGAGGCCCACGTCCAGCAGGAATTGCAGGCGGCCGGTGATCTCGCGCAGCAGCTCGCCGGCAATCTTTTGCTCCGTCTTGGTGAGGTTCCAGCCGCCGATCGCGCGGGCCAGTTCCCCCAGCGGCAGCTTTCCCAGCTCGCCGATCGTCCGCCCACGAAAGCGGCTGGCCGCTGCATCGTCGCGCAGCCGGCTGCCGTCACACGACGAGCAATCGACCTCGCCCACCAGATGTTCCAACTTCACCCGCAAGCTCGGCGCAAGGCGAGAAGCTTCTTCGATGGCGGGGTAGAGGCCTTTGAACTGGAAGCGGAATGTCGGGCTATTGGGGATTGGGGATTTGGGATTTGGGATTTTTGAGCGGGTGTTCTTTCTCTCCAATCCCAAATCCCCAATCCCCAATCCCAAATTGTGCCCGACCTCAAACCACTGCTCCCCCGTGCCATGCAAAATCATCCTTCGGTGCTTGGCGGCCAGGCGCTCGAAGGGCAGATCGAGCGGGATTCCCGCGCCGCGGCAGAGCGCTTCGAGCATCGCGCGGGCCAGCGGCTGCTCGAGGTTGGGCCAGAGCTCCAGCGCGCCCTCGGGCAGCGAAAGCTTGGGATCGCGCAGCAGCGCGGCCGGGTTCGCGCCGATCTGCACGCCGAGGCCTTCGCACGTCTTGCACCAGCCGAGCGGGCTGTTGAACGAGAAGCTGTGGGGCGTGAGCGGCTCGAAGCTGCGGCCGCACTGCTTGCAGGCCAGATGCTGGTTGTGGACGATCGTCTCCCAGCGGCTTTCGGGCACATTTTCCTGGGAGATCGCGACGTGCATTACGCCCTTGCCCAGGGCCAGCGCGTTTTCGACGGTGCCGGCGATTCGCGAGCGGGCGTCGGGCTTGGCGACGACCCGGTCGATGACCACCTCCACCTTGTGCTTGCGGCGGCGGTCGATCTGCGGCGCCTGGTCGAGCGAGTGCGTCTCGCCGTCGATCCGCACGCGCGTGTAGCCGGTTGCGCGAAGCTGCTCCCAGAGGGCGGTGTACTGCTGCCCGACGTCGATCTCGACCGGGGCCATCAGATAGAGCCGCTGGCCGGCCGGCAGGGCCAGCAGGCTATCGACGACCTGATCGACGGTCTGCGTGCCGACCGGGATCTCGCACTGCGGACAGTGGAGCTGGCCCAGGCGAGCCATCAAGATGCGGAGGTAATCGTAGATTTCCGTGACGGTGCCGACGGTCGAGCGGGGCGTGTGGCCGAGGTTCTTTTGCTCGATGGCAATCGCCGGCGACAGGCCGTCGAGCGAATCGACGGCCGGCTTCTGCATCTGGGCGACGAACTGCCGGGCGTAGGCCGAGAGCGATTCGACGTACCGCCGCTGGCCTTCGGCATAGATCGTGTCCATCGCCAACGACGATTTGCCGCTGCCGGACTTGCCGCAGAAGATCGTCATCTTGTCCCGCTCGATGCGGGCATCTACCGACTTGAGATTATGTTGCCTGGCGCCGCGGACGACGATGTGCGTGGCCAGCTCGGCCTGCCCGCCGCGGCGCGGCTTGCCGCCGGCCTTGCCGTTCAGCTTCCGCGCCGCCTCGCGCATGGCGGCGGCGTACGTGCCGTCCAGCACCGGTGCCAGCGACTCGCCGGTGTGGCAGCGGAGAGGGAGAGACGGAGAGACGGAGGGAAGGAGGGATGGAGAGACTGGTGTTTCGTGGTTTCTCGCCGCCACTCCTTCTCTCCGTCGCTCTTTCTCTCCGTCTCTCCTTCCCCGACCCGCAGAAAACGCCACCAACTCCTCCGGCGTCCCACAAAACACCACCTCCCCGCCGCCCTCGCCGCCCTCCGGACCAAGATCGATTACCCAGTCGGCCGTCTTGATCACGTCGAGGTTGTGCTCGACGACGAGGACGGTGTTGCCGGCTATGGCGAAGTCGTGCAGGACTTTGAGCAGCAGCTGGATGTCGGCGAAGTGCAGGCCGGTCGTCGGCTCGTCGAGCAGGTAGAGCGTCTTGCCGGTGCTCTTCTTCACCAGCTCGCGGGCCAGCTTGATCCGCTGGGCCTCGCCGCCGGAGAGCGTCGGGGAGGGCTGGCCGAGCTTGATGTAATCGAGGCCGACGTCGTGCAGCGTTTGCAGCTTGTGCCGCACGTGCGGCACGTTCTCGAACAGAACGAGCAGCTGCTGGATGTCCATCTCCAGCACATCGGCAATCGACTTGTCTTTGAATTTGACCTGCAGCGTCTCGCGGCTGAACCGTTTGCCTTCGCACACCGGACATGTCACCCACACGTCGGCGAGGAAATCCATTTCCAGCTTCGTGCTGCCGTTGCCTTCGCAGGCTTCGCAGCGGCCCCCTTCGACGTTGAAGCTGAAGCGGCCGGGCTTGTAGCCGCGGCGCTTGGCCTCGGGCAATTGGCAGAACAGGTCGCGGATTTCGTCGAAGACCTTGATGTAGGTGCCGGGGTTCGAGCGCGGCGTGCGGCCGATCGGCGTCTGGTCGATGGCGATCAGCTTATCGAGATGCTCCAGCCCTTCGATGGCCCGGTGAGCGCCGGGCGTGCCCTCGCCCTTGTTCAGGTCGCGACGCAGAGTCTCGACGATGATGTCACTGACCAGCGAGCTCTTGCCGCTGCCGCTGACGCCCGTGACGCAGACGAATTTGCCGAGCGGGATCTCGACGTCGATGTTCTTCAGGTTGTTGTGCGTCGCGCCGAGAATGCGCAGCATGTTGCCGCTGCCCGGTCTGCGGGTTTTCGGGATCTCGATCTGCTTCTCGCCCGAGAGGTACTTGCCGGTGAGGCTGCCGGCGTGCTCGATGACCTCGCCGGGCGGGCCTTGCACGACGAGCTGGCCGCCGCGGATGCCCGGACCGGGGCCGAAGTCGATGATCTGGTCCGCGGCCCACATCGTCTCTTCGTCGTGCTCGACGACGACAA